>CAZOGT010000061.1:0-6631 GCA_964579015.1 uncultured Acidobacteriota bacterium
CACCCCAAAAATTTCAGCAGGAGTCAGGGTGATCGCCCTGATTGCCTCATTCCTGTCCAGCCCGCCCTTTACGGCCAGGGCGGCGATAAGGGGCAGTTCACTCAGGCTGCCGACTCCATAGGCCTCATCAGACTTGATTGCCACCTTCACGCCCGCTTTTGCCAGGATCCCGGCGTTTTCAATGGAAAGGTACTGGGTTTCCATCCGCCTCGGCCCGATTCCAAAAGCGCCCACAATAACCGGAATTCCCCGTGTGGCTATTTCATCAGCGAGCTTATATCCTTCCGCGCAGCCGATCAAAACAGTTTTCAGGTTGAATTCATCGGTAAGCCGCATGGCGGTCATGATGTCATCAACCCGGTAGCATTCAAAAAAGGCCATGCTTTCACCCCCCAGGAGGGCGGCTAACGGTTCCAGGGACAGGTCCCTTGAAGGAGGTTCCGCATCCTCACCGGAAGCCTTTTTCTTATCGTAGTCCTTCCTTTTGGCCAGATACTCCCCTGCTTCCACCAGGGCTTTGCGCACAACGTACGCTTCACCCATCCGGGTGGTAGGCAGCTGGTTCTTCTCCCCGTAGGTATCCTTGGGCCCTTCTCCCAGTGAGAATTTGACCCCCAGCGGAGCCTTGATGGCCATCTCCTCGACCGTCCTGCCCCGCATCTTCACCACCGCGGTCTGGCCCCCGATCACGTTCCGCCGCCCCGGGGACACCATTGCTGAGGTGATGCCGGAAATCCTGGCCTTCTTTATGTCCTTGTTAAAAGGATTGATGGCATCAGTAATCTGCATCTCCGCCGTATTGGGAGAAGATGTTTCATCAGAATTCCGATCAGCGTAACCTTCGCCGGTACCGAGGTCAGTAGCTGACTGGACCAGTCCGGGCAGGACCCACTTCCCGGTGGCATCAATGACCTCGGCCCCCTCCGGAACCCTGACATCGGCACCAACTTCCTTAATGATCCCGTCCTCAATCAGTATACTGCCGCCCTCTATCACTCCGCCTGAGACCGTAACTATCTGCCCATTGGCAATAACGACCTTTCCATGCTCTGCGGCTGCAGCCCCGGCCTGAATGAAGAAAAGTGGGAGCAGAACGGAACAAGCACTAAACACCCTTTTAAACCTGTATATTTTTCCCATCATAATGTCCACCTGTCCCATTATTCCCTTTCAAAAACCGAAATCCCGTTAATGAACACCCTGCATACCTTGCTCTGGATATCAAACGGGTCCCCGTCGAATATCACCAGGTCAGCGTCTTTCCCCTTCTCCAGGCTGCCGATGCGGTCGTCGGCTTCTATCAGTTTCGCGGGGTTGATTGTGATCGCCCTCAATGCCGTATCAGGATCAAGCCCGTAACGCACCGCAGTGGCCGCCTGGTAGCGCAGGAATTCCTGCTGTACTACGTCGGCGTCGGACATTATGTTTATCTCGACCCCGGCATCCGCCAGGACCTTGGCCAGGTTAACCAGGTTGTTCTCTTCGTCATAGACTATCATTCCCGGCCCTACAACCACCACCACACCCTTCTCTGCCAGCACGTCCGCGATTTTCCAGGATTCATTCCCATGGCCGAGGGAAAGCCTGTAAAAGTCAAACTCATCACCCAGTCTCACCGCGGTCAGGATGTCATCAATCCTTGAACAATGGATGTGTACCGGAATCTCGCGGTCAAGAACCATCATCATGGCTTCATTCTTCAGGTCCCTTTTGGGGGGCACAGCGTCAGGATCAGACTCCTTTTTCTTTTCATACTTCTCCAGTGAATTCCTGTAATCCATGGCATCCACCATGGCCTGCCTTACAACGTAGGCTACACCCATGCGGGTGACGGGAAGCTGTCCCTTGGCCCCGTAGCCCTTTTTCCCCATGGCCATTTTCATGTCAGCCGGAAATTTCAGAATCATTTCATCAACGGTACCGCCCGTTAGCTTTAGCGCGGCTGACTGTCCGCCGATGACGTTGCCGCTTCCGGGACGGGCAATGATGGTGGTAACCCCCTCGGACACGGCATCTCGAAAAGAGTGCTCATGGGGGGCCATCCCGGTGGGATGAATGGAATCAATAATCCTCAGTTGCGGGGTGCTGGGATTCGAGCCTTCATTGTCTTCAGTAGTGCCGCCGCTGGGCCCCAGCCCCAGGTGGGAATGGGAATCGATCAGCCCGGGGGTGATGACCATGCCGGTGGCGTCAATTACCAGGGACCCTTCCGGACTGCTGATCTCAGTTCCAACCTCTGAAATTTTCCCATCCCTGATCAGGATTGAGGCGTCTTCCAATGTTCCGTTGGTGACCGTATGGATCTTTGCACCATGGATGAGCATCACAGCCGCAGGCTCTTCGGCAGCCAGAGAATGCACCAGGCAGGAGCCCAGGATCAGGACCAGTACTGTTTTAAAAAATTTCTGCATTTAACTATTCCTTAATTATTGAAAACCGGCTCCCCGTCGATAAAAACCATGTTCACGCCTGTCTGGAAATCAAATGGATCACCGTCAAATATTACCAAATCCGCGTCCTTTCCCGGCTCCAGGCTGCCGATCCGGTCTTCAGCTTCGATCAGGCGGGCCGGATTGATGGTAACAGCCTTCAGGGCCTCGCCGGGATCGAGTCCGTACCTGATGGCCACGGCAGCCTGGTGGCGCAGAAATTCCTGCTGAACAATGTCGGTGTCAGTCATGATATTGATCTCCACCCCATGCTCAACCAGGTACTGGGGGAGATTGATCAGGTTTCCCTGTTCATCATATACAATAATGCTCGGACCGACTACCACTACGATGCCCCTTTCAGCCAGCTCATCAGCCACTTTCCAGGCCTCGTCTCCATGGGCCAGGGAGAGTTTGTAAAAATTGAATTCATCTCCCAGGCGGATGGCCGTCAGGATATCAGCAACCGGAGAGCAGTGAATATGTACGGGGATTTCCCGTTTGAGCACCTGGAGCATCGCCTCATTGGTCAGGTTCCTTTCAGGCGGCCGGGCGGCAGGGTCCGTTTCCTTTTCTTTTTCATAGCGGTCCCAGGCGTCACTGTATTTAGCGGCTTCCAGCATTGCCTGCCTGACAACATGCGCCACCCCCATCCTGGTAGAAGTCGTTGGGTAGCGCTTCCGCCCCATGGCCATCTTCATGTCAGCCGGGTTCCGGAGCACCATGTCATCAATGGTTCCACCCGTAAGCTTGATGGCCAGCGACTGCCCGCCGATTACGTTTCCGCTCCCGGGCCGGGAGATTACGGTAGTCACGCCTTCAGCTACGGCGTCTTTATAGGAGCCCGCGTGCGGGACAATTCCTTCAGGATGCATGGAATCCAGGATCCGCATGTGCGGAACGGAAGGCCCTGAACCGTCATTCTCCTCGGATTTGAGCATGGTGACTCCGGTCCCCAGGTGGGAATGGGAATCGATCAGCCCGGGGGTGATGACCATGCCGGAGGCGTCTATTACCTCAGCACCATCAGGCTTTGCCAGGGACGCCCCTACAGCTGAAATCCTGCCGTTTTCCAGAACAATGTCCCCCTTCTCAATGGTCCCTTTGGTGACCGTGCGGATTTCAGCCCCATGGATGAACCAGGCGCGCTGCTCCGCCCCGGACCCGGCCAGGCATGAAACAGCATTGAATACCAATGCGTACCAGGTGATCAATAATATTCTCAGGATTGTGTTTTCCATAAAAAACTGGTTTAAAGAATAGTTAAACAGTCACGTTTAATCAACATTGCTCTCCTGAAATCTATTTTCTTATCCTACTTATAAAGTATGATTATCTGGACTCAGCTGACTTCGTCCAAAAGCGGATACCGCATTGCCGGGCCGGAAAGGTTGAAACGGTATTCCTGTTTCTTACCCCGTACCGGGCTGTATCCACGCCGGAAATTGGACAACGTATAACCAGGGCAGTCCGGATTTCTCACGGGCTGGGGAGAAGTATCATGTCAACGATTTTGCTAGTTTTGCTTGGATTAATTCTCATACCCGGAATTGGGGTCATCTTATGGGGAGTGGCAGCATACAACGGATTCATCACCCTCAGGAACAAGATTGAAGAGGCTTTCTCCACCATGGATGTCTACCTCAAGAAAAGGTTCGACCTGATCCCCAACCTGGTGGAGACCGTTAAAGGCTACGCCTCCCATGAAAAAACGACATTTGAGAACGTTACCCGGGCCCGTACCATGGCCATGAACGCCACCAGCGCCGAAGAAAGGATCCAGGGGGAAGGAATGCTCACCAATACCCTCAAATCTCTTTTTGCCGTGGCGGAGAGCTACCCGGAACTGAAGGCCAACCAGAATTTCCTCGACCTCCAGCAGCAGCTGCAGGGGATTGAAACCGAGATAGCCAATTCCCGCAGGTACTATAATGCCGTTGTCAGGGATTACAACACCAAACGGGAAGTCTTCCCTTCAGTCCTGGTGGCTTCGCTGTTCTCCTTTAAAAAGAAGCCTCTTTTTGAAGTATCAGGTGAAGAGGAGAGGGAAAACGTCAAGGTCTCTTTTTGACCTGCGGGAGTTGAGTATTGCCCGGTCATGCAATGCCTTACATGAAACATGACTGGGGCGGCAGATTTATATATCCTCCAGAAACCCCCGGCTTGATGGCGGAAACGCCATGGAGACTCGGAAAGGAAGGATTGGCCAATGAGTAAACGGGCGCTTTGTTTAGTATTCTTCGTTGCCGGTATCCTGGTCCCGGCTCCGCTTCTGCATGGAATGGAGGCTTTCGTAATCGACGAATACCGGGTAAATGTGATCGTCGGCGAGAACAATTCCTACCTGGTTACCGAGGACCTGGATGTCAGCTTTTCACAGCCGATGCACGGGATTTTCCGGGACATCCCCGCCACCTACACCCAGCCTGCCACCGGAAAATCCAGGAGAATCCTGGTGGAGAACATCCAGGTCGACGGCCACCCCTTCCAGGTGAGTAAAACCAGGTCCAATGTCAACATCCGTATAGGAAGTCCCGAGGAATATGTCAATGGGCAGCAGCACTACCGGATTACCTACCTCCTCAATATCGGGAATGACAACATTTCCGAATACGATGAATTCTACCTCAACCTGATCGGCGCCCAGTGGGACACCCTGATCAGGAAGGCCAGGTTTGAAGTGATCTTTCCCAAGCCTTTTGATACCACCAGGTACAACCTGACCGGGGGCCCGAGAGGAAGCACCGACAATACCCTCTTCTCCCACCATGTAGAGGGGCTTACGATCAGGGCGGAAACCACCAGGGTCCTGCAGCCCTACGAAGGCGTAACCCTCAGGGTTGAACTTCCGGAAGGATATTTCGTCGGGGCCAGGGAAATAAGGGATTCCTTCTACGGTAAAATGTACCTGTTTCTGCTCCTTGCGCTGATTGCCGCGGTCTTCCTCTGGTTTCGCTACGGAAGGGACTCCCTGGTCGTCGTCCCGGTGGAATTCACGGCCCCCGAGGGCATGACCCCGGCTGAGACCGGGTACATCATCGACGGCTATGCCGATACCAAGGATATTACATCCCTTCTTATCTATTGGGCGGATAAAGGATATATGGCCATCGAGGAGATTGATAAAAAGAACTTCCGGTTCATTAAGCTCATGCCGCTGCCCCCTGAAGCCAAATCTTTTGAGAAGAACCTTTATGACGACCTGTTCAAGAACCGGGACCAGGTGGATACCAGTGACCTGAAATATAAATTTGCCGAAAGCATGAGTTTCGCTAAAAAGGACGTGACCGAATTCTTCAGGGGAAACCCGGAACAGAGGATCTTTACCGTTAAATCGAGGTGGGCCAGGGCCTTTATCTCCCTGCTGATCTTCCTGGTCGCGGGACTGACCACCTGGAAGATTGTATTTGAGATGGCAGGTGACGGCACGGCGAGCCTGATCCAGGCCGGAATCGGGGGACTGGCAGTCATGATCATAGCCGGCCTGGTTCAGATGACCCTGGACAAATGGCACACAATGGGATCAATCAAGCGTCTCCTTCTTCTTGCCGCCCCGGTCCTTGCCCTGGCTGTACTGGCCGTCATCTCCCTTTCCCTGTCCGGGGGAATCCCCAGCCTGCAGCTTCTGATAATCGCATCCTTTGTCACCATCGCGGTCCTGGCGTTCTTCAGTTTCATAGCCCGAAAAAGGACCGACCGGGGCATCGATCTGCTGGGGAGGATCCTCGGGCTGAAGGATTTCATCAAGAGGGCTGAACTGGACAGGATCAAGAGGCTGGTCGAAGAAAACCCGCACTATTTCTACAATGTCCTCCCTTTTGCCTACTCCCTGGGCCTCAGTGAAAAGTGGGCTGAAAATTTTACCGAAATCGTAACGCCTCCCCCCACCTGGTACCGGGGTAACACATCCTACGGAACCCACTTTACTCCACTCCTTTTTACCCATTCCCTGAATAATGCCATGAGGACCGCGGAGGCTAACATGGCGGCTGTAAAAGGATCTTCAGGCGGCGGCGGAATGTCCGGGGGCGGCGGTTTCTCGGGCGGAGGAGCCGGGGGCGGTGGAGGCGGAGGCTGGTAATCCAGTCCGGCTCTTTGGAACAGGGGGAGGCCGTGGTTGTGGCTGGAGCTTCCAGCTCCTTTGTGGCTGGAGCTTCCAGCTACAGTAACTCCAGGGTAAATACATGCCTCCAATGTCGAAA
>CAZOGT010000061.1:6731-12568 GCA_964579015.1 uncultured Acidobacteriota bacterium
CTGGAGCTTCCAGCTACAGTAACTCCAGGGTAAATACATGCCTCCAATGTCGAAACCTACCGCCCAAGGGGGTTGGAAGGCCGTGCAGGGGGAAACAGGGTTCGCAAGGAGGAGGCAGGCCGCTGCGTCTAAGTTCTGGAGCAGGATGCTCCAGCCACAACGGGGCAGGCCGTGCATCAGAGAATTTTGCCGGGGGACGGAATTGAACCGCCGACACGCGGATTTTCAGTCCACTGCTCTACCAACTGAGCTACCCCGGCTTTTTGAGACGATCCTTATTTTAGCAGATTTCCCTTCCACTTCAAGTTAAGGCCTGATTTTTTTTGCCCGATGATTTTTCGTTGACAACCGGATATTTCAGCCGGCCATTTCAGCGCTGTACCCGGCCGCTTCCGGATCCTTTCATCAGGGCTTCAACTTCCCGGACCTTAACCCGGTTGGCATCGCCGGGGATTGAATGCTTGAGGCAGGATGCGGCCACGGCAAATTCCAGGGCGGTCCCCGGGTCTCCGTAATGGAGAAGTCCGTGGATCAGCCCTCCGGCAAAGGAATCCCCGCCGCCCACCCTGTCAACGATATTCTCTATCCGGTATTTTCTGCTGACGTGGAATTCCTTCCCCGTGTGCAGGACCGCGGACCAGTCATTGTGATCGGCACTGTGGCTTTCCCTGAGGGTTATGGCCTGCATGCGAAGGTTGGGAAACTCCTCCATAACCTGTTCCGCCAAAAGCTTGTAATGCCCGGAATCAAGTTCTCCTTTTTCAATATCCTGGTCAGTGGTGATGCCCAGTGATTCCTGGCAGTCTTCTTCGTTGGCAATGCCCACATCCACAAATTTAACCAGTTCCCGCATTACTTCGGGGGCATTCTTCCCGTATTTCCAGAGCTTCCTGCGGAAATTGTAGTCACAGGACACGGTGACCCCTGCAGCCCCGGCCGCCTGGACCGCCTCGAGGCAGAGTTCAGCGGCTGAGGAGCTGATTGCCGGTGTGATCCCTGTAAAGTGGAACCAGTCAGCACCGGACATGATCGATTCCCAGTCAAAGTCTCCGGGGCAAGCCTCGGCAATGGCTGATCCAGCCCGGTCATAAAGAACAGTGGACGGCCTCTGGTTGGCACCGGCTTCCAAAATATAGATTCCAATACGGTTTCCCTGGCGGATTATCCGGCTGGTGTCCACTCCGAACTTACGCAGTTCGGCTATACAGGCATCAGCCACCTGGTTGTCAGGAAGGGCGGATACAAATGAAACGTCGTTTCCGTAGTTGGCCAGGGACTGGGCTACGTTTGATTCCCCTCCCCCGAAGGTGGCTTCCATCAAGGGTGTCTGCAGGAGCCTTTCATGTCCCGGGGATTTGAGCCTCAGCATTATTTCTCCGAATGTGACTATTCTCTTCCCCATGCTATTCTCCCCCCCTTATCCTGCTGACAACAGCACGAGCCTCTTCAGCCGCTTTCCGGATAAGATCAAACTTGCCGGCCTTTATCAGCTCCTTTTTTGCTATCCAGGTCCCGGCGCAGGCATGAGTCTTCTCAAAGGCCAGGTAGCCGGGAAGGTTCTGCAGGGTAATACCGCCGGTCGGCAGGTAGCGGGCGGCAGCCAGGGGCGCGGATACTGCTTCCAGGTATTTCACCCCTCCCATGGCCTCAGCCGGAAAGAATTTGAGCACTTCCAGGCCTTTGACCAGGCATGCGTCAATCTCAGTAGGCGTACATACCCCGGGGAAGACAGTGAGCCCTTTGCCCAGGCAATAGTCAACCACGGCGGGGTTGAATCCGGGGGTAAGGATGAACTCAGCCCCGGCATCAGCCGCGGCATCAGCAAGCTCGTTGCTCAGCACGGTACCTGCCCCTACCGTCATCTCCGGAAATTTCCCGGCGAAGATACTGATCGCCTCGGCAGCCGCCGGGGTGCGGAAGGTTACTTCAACGATCGGAAGCCCCCCTTCCATCAAGGCCTCGCCGAGAGGTTCGGCATCGGCCGGGTTATCAATCACTACAATTGGGAAGACTCCCAGTTCTCCGATTATTTCAATCACTGATTTGGTCATAACCTGTAATATGATGGTCCTTTAGCCCGCAACTTTTTCGGCCCGTCCCGCGACAGTAGAATTTGAAGAGTACAGCCTGGCATTCAGGCCGCCTCGCAACCCTGCACGCCTGGAAACGCAGCCTGGATTATTAGATTTCCCCTGTTAAAACTTTTGATGTATTCTCAATTAGAAAGTCTATCGATTTTAAACCAGATTACGCTACGAGGAGGAAAAATGAAAGAACAAATATTTCCGAAAAACGGCCCCAAGCCTGTCGGCCCGTATTCCCCTGCCATCAGGGCCAACGGGTTCATTTTTGTTTCAGGCCAGGGCCCGGTCGTGCTGGAGACCGGAAAGCACCTGGAGGGAACAATCGAGGAAAAAGTGCATCGCACTATCGGCAATCTGCAGGTTGTGCTCGAGGCAGCCGGGTCCTCCCTGGACAAAATTGTCAAGACAACCATCTATGTCACTGATCTGGGCAATTTCAAGAAAGTCAATGAAGCTTACGGAGAGCATTTCACAGGAATTCCCCCGGCCCGGACGACGATCCAGGCAGCTGCCCTGCCTACCGGAATCGAAGTCGAAATCGATGCCATCGCGATCGAGTAGCCCTGATTTTCGGTTCAGTGACTGTTATCTACCGCAGGATTATAATAATATTAATCAGGCCTGTATAATCATAAAAAAGCCGGGGAGACTCTTTACGAATCTCCCCGGCCGTGGGTTAGAGGGACTTAGTGAGTACTACTCAACTGACGCTATGATCCTTACTGGACTTTAACATCAATTGCTTTGCGTTTGGCTTCTTCTTTCTTGGGAATGGATACCCTGAGCAGGCCGTTTTTGAGTTCAGCGGAGATCTTTTCGGTATCAACATATTCCGGCAGCCTGAAGCTCCGGTAATATTTTCCGTAGAAGCGCTCGCACCTCAACCTTTCGCCGCCGTCGGTTTTCTCCTCAATGCGCTCACCCGAGATTATAAGGTTACCATCCTCAACATTTATATGAACGTCCTTTTTATCGATCCCGGGAAGTTCCACGTTGAACTCAAGGGTCCCATCCTTTTCAGAGACCTCGACCGGAGGACTCCACTGCCTTTCCTGTTCCCTTGCGGCGTTGAAGAAATTAGGCATAAAATCCTCGAAAAAAGTGTCAAGATCAGTCGGCCTCAAGTAACCATTATTCGTTCTTCTTGCAGGTGTTAATTTAAACATTTTTATTCCTCCTTTTTACGGGCTATATTTTTTTATTTTTACGGTTCATTTACCTGACAAGATTTATATGTGATCGGGAAAACAGTTTGTCAAGGAGAGAAATTAAATTTTTTACGGAAGGTTTCGGGGATATCTTCCCAGGGTGCCATGGTCCTCAGATCTCCACCACCATTCCGTCATGGGCCGGTTCCATGCCGTCCTTTTCCAGATTCTTTCTGAGTTCGCGATGTCCCGGCTGCAAATGTCTTCCCATGTGGCTCAGAATTATCCTGGTGGAGGCCCTGAACACTCCGGCGGCCTTGAGGGTTTCGTTCATTATCCTGAGCATCGGAATGCTGTTGTGCCCAAAAATCATGGGATCCCCCACCACATCACCGATTGTCCCGTCCCAGATGACGGCGTCCAGTTCCAGGTCCCGGACAGCCTCCCAGGCCTGTTTCGTAAGCCATGCCCCGTCCAGGGCATAAAGAATCCTCCTGCTTTCATCTGAGAAGAGGAAGTACAAGGATGTTTCCCGGCTCCTGCCTACCACGTGACCGGACGGCAGGGGCAGGACCGAACATCCGGCTGTCGTGAGTTCAGTCCCGGCCTCGATTTCTCTTATCCGGCAGACATCGGAAAGGGATTGAGCCCTGGGAAAAGCCCCCTTTTCAACCCAAAGGTTGAGCGGGACCTTTCCTTCTGCCGCAACGGAGCGCACCGCTTTGGTGGAAAAATGGTCCGCGTGGGTGTGGGTTATCATGATATCGCTTACCCTGGAGGTGTCGACATCGAACATCTCCATGGCTGCCGGGACCGTCGGCCCGCAGTCAACCAGGATCCTTCCCTCTACCAGCATGGATGACGAGCCGCGATAATCTCCGCTGAGAAGCTGCTCCCGGTTCCGAGGATATTTTCGAAAGGGCCAGTCAGACGCGCCTGTCCCCAGGAACTGAAGCCTCAAAGCGGCAGAACTCTCTTCTCCTTTTGCCTCGGATCTCATGCCGGTTTCCTCCGGTGAACATGCCGGGGAATACCCGATTCCTTCTGTACGGACGCCGACAGGAAAGGGCATCCCGTCAAAAAAAATTCTTTTCCCCGGCCGGAATCTCCATTATCCTTGTATAGACGTATCCGGTCCTCTCTGCAGAATACCGCCTGCCCTCTGCCGCGGCAAGCCCGAATGTTCTGCGGCTGGACCGTTATGCTGCCAGAACTGGCCCGGAGAAGGGCTGAAACACCTGCTTGCTACCTGGTGACCGGGCCGGGCTTTGATTGGCTGCCGTCACCTTATCCTGCACAATACATGGAGAATACATATGAAAAGACCGCCCTGTTTTCTTGTCTCATTCATTCTTTCTGCCTCTTTCACCATCGGGTCCCTGCAGGCCCAGAAAACGGCGTATCCGGACATTCCGAGAATCGATGTCCATGCCCATATCCGGGACAATGCCGTCCTCGACGATTACATCGGCATGGCCGAAATAATCAGGGAGGATTCCGGTGCTGACCTGGCCATGTGGCTCAACCTTTCCGCCGGCCTGAAGCCTGGACGGCAGGGCCTGGAAGAAATGGAGCGGGTTGAGAAGGAGTACAGGGGAAGGTTCCTGCACGCCATCAATGACTACCGGATAGCGGACGGTCTGGCCTATTCCCCCGAAGAACTTGCCTGGTGGCACGGGAAGGGTGTTGTCGGGTTCAAGATCTGGGTCGGGGTCTCTCCCCTGTCGGACCATCCGGCCAATGACCCTGTATATACCAAGATGGAGCAGCTGGGAATGGTCGCCGCATCGGTGCACATCTCCCAGCCCTATCCCACCAGGTGGTGCGAAAGCCCGGTTGATTTCTGGAGTTCCCAGCTGGCCTGGATCAGGGTACTGGACCGTCACCCCGACCTGGTCGTGGTCATGGCCCACATGCAGGACTTCTTCAACTCCGATGAACAGCTTGATTTCCTTCGCTACATTATGGAGACCTACCCCAATTACTACGTGGATCTCGCTGCCCGCTTCCAGCAGTTCTCCCGAATGGACCGGGACAACCTCAGGGAATTCTGCATTGAGTACCAGGACCGGATCCTCTTCGGCACGGATATTTCTGATCAGCCTGAAAAAGATGCCGCGGCGGCTGCCGCCGGCTACGGGCGTTGCTTCAGGCTCCTGGAGACTGGAGAATTAGTGGAAGGCGGAGGATTCTTCTCGGACAGGAGCGCCCAGGGACTCGATCTTCCCCGCGAAGTGCTGGAAAAAATCTATTATAAAAACGCCGCCAGGATCTATCCGAGAATCGGGGATACCCTGAAGGAGCTGGGTTACGAGGTTGCCCTGGATAAAGCCGAAGATGGGTAACATCCAATCGTCAATTGATTGGTTTGCCGTAGCCGGAAGCTTCCAGCTTTCCGGTGCCGCTCAGGCGGCACGCTCGTAGCCGGAAACTGCCAGTTTCCGGTGCCGCTACTGCGGCACGTTTCCACGTTTCAATGCAGCGACCCGCCTGCAACTGGAATCCCGCTGCAATTCTGGACACTACCCAATCCTGCTGTCTTCCCGGAGAGGATGAATTCCAGCAACTCAGGCGAGCTCATGGCAGAAATCCCAGGTGAATGGGG
>CAZOGT010000062.1:0-12545 GCA_964579015.1 uncultured Acidobacteriota bacterium
CGTTTTTGGCCCGAGATGCCCGATCAGGACACGGGCCTGGTTCACATCCTCCTTGTTGACCAGGTATACGCCTGGTTCCGCCGTTTCCACCGGTTGAGGCACATCCGGGAGGCCCTCTCCTGCCGCGTCGGGGACCAGGGTAAAGGCTTTTTCCAGCTTTTCTTTTGCTTCTTTCCTGGGGATGTTTCCGGCAAAGGCAATGACCAGTGACTGGTTATTGATCAACTTTTTGCGGAATTCAACAAGGTCCTCCCTGGTGATGGAATCAATGGAATCCTGTACGGCCAGGCGGTTGAGCCAGTAATCCTCTCCGTAGATGAGGCGGTTCCATTCCATTCGCTCAATTGAACCCGGATCATCGTTCCGCTGCTTGATCGAGGCGAGCAGGTCTGACCTGGCCTTGTCCAGCCGCTCCCGGGCAAATCCGGGTTCCAGCAGTACGTCCATGAGCAGTTCCAGCCCTCGGTCGAAATCCTTGGAGAGGATCTGCAGGGAAACCGAACCCCCGGTACCGCCGATATTCACGTTCAGGTCCGCGGCAAGGAAGGCGAGTTCTTCATCCAGTTCAGCCGGCCCCAGGTCCCCGGCTCCCCCGGTCCTCCAGACCTGGCTGGTCAGGCCTGCCAGTCCTTCCTGTCCCGGCTCTTCCAGGTATTTGCCTCCCTTGAACTGCACCTGGATGGTGGCCAGGGGAAGAAGATTGTCTTCCGCCAGGTATACCGGAATGCCGTTTTGCAGGGTATCCCGGTATTCAGACGGGGACGGGGGCGTGTATTCAAGGGGCGGGAAAGCGAGCTGTTCCGGACGGGGAGGGATATCCTGACCCGGCAGGAGTGAAACAGCAGCGGTCATTACCAGAAAAAGTGTACTAACTATCGGATTTTTCATGATGCTACTCTCCTTCCGGGGTATCAGCTTCCTGTTGACCCTCTTCGCTGTTCAGGACATCCAGGCGCTCCCTGATGATCCTGATCATGTAGTCCATTGCCGGAACCATTTCAGGCGGGACATCTGCTTTCATCTGTTCCGACTGGGCCAGGGCCCCCTCCAGCTTCTCCTTGTCCGTCAGCTGGGAAATCATGGAGGCCTGCTGCATCACCTGGCTCCGAAGTTCCGAAGGGAGTGCGACCAGTTCCGCCGGAATTTCAGTGGCTGATCCTTCCCTGCGCAGGTAATAAGCCACGTTGCGGTTCTTTGCAGTAATGTAGCGTTCGGCAACCTCCCTCACCTGCTCAGCGGTAACTTCCTGGTATTTCGGCGGAGCTTCATTGATGTATTCCCAGGAATCGAGGGATTCATAAAAAAGGACCTGCAGGACCAGGTAGTAATTGGTCTGCAGCTGCTTGACCGACATGGCAAGAAGGTTGTTCTTGAGCCTTTGCAGTTCCCGGTCTCCCAGCGGTTCGGTCTTGAGCTTTTCCAGCTCTTCGAGAATCGCGGCTTCCACGGCCTCAGGTGAGACACCTTCCCTGACTTCCGCCGACACCTCGAAAAAGCCGCCGTATTTCAGTTCGTTCAGGGCTACCCGGGGCTCTCCCGCAATCAGCTCCTTTTCTTCCGCCAACGCCTTGTACAGGCGCCCGGTCCGGCCTTGCAGCGAATCAGTGAAAAGCTGAAGGGGGAAATTGTCGGCATGGTTGAAGGGAGGGGTATGGTAACGGAGGATTACCCTGGTGTTGGTATCCACCTCGGCGGTGAACCTTTTCTCCCCGACCTGATCAACTTCAAAGGTGATCATCTCGGGAGGCGGGATCTTTCCCCCGGGTATCCGGCCGAAGTATTTTTCGGCGAGTTCCAGGGCGTGATCCGGATCGAAGTCCCCGACAATGACCGCCGCGATGTTGTCAGGGGAGTAAAAGGTGTCAAAATATTCCTGCGCCTGTTCCCGGTTGATGGATTCCACATCCGAAGGCCAGCCGATAACGGGCCAGGAATAGGGCGAAGACTGCCAGAACATGGCGTCAAAAGCTTCATCCGCCAGCCCGGTGGGAGTGGATTCCACCCTGAGCCTGCGCTCTTCCCGGACTACGTCCCGCTCCGAGTAGAATTCACGGAAGACAGGATTGAGGAGCCGGTCCGACTCCATCCAGAACCAGAGCTCCAGCTTGTTGGCCGGGAGATTTATGAAATAGAGCGTCTGGTCGCTGGTGGTGCCTGCATTCAGTCCGCTGGCGCCTTCACTGGTGTAGATCTGGTCCAGTTCGTCCTTGACGATATATTTCTTTTCTTCCTTGAACAGCTCTTCCAGCTGAGACTTAAGCTCCCTGAGGCGGGGGGTCATGTTTTCGGGATCATAGATGGATCCCCGGATCTCACCCTTGCGAAGCTTCTCCCGGAGCCCCGCGTATTCTTCTTCCATCCGGGCCCGGATTTCATCCTGGCGTTCCCGGATCTCCTGCCCCTTCTCGAAATTCGATGTTCCAATGGTCTCTGTCCCCTTGAACATCATGTGTTCAAAAAGGTGGGTTATCCCAGTGATGCCGGGCCTTTCATTGACCGAACCCACACTGGCGACCCAGCCGCAGGTAATTACCGGCGACTCGTGCCTCTCTATCAGCAGGATTTTCATCCCGTTGGAAAGAATTTCTTCCCTGGCCTCAACATTCTGGGCGTTAACCGGAATGCCGGGATTAAGGAGGAATCCGCAGAGAAGAAGCAGAACCAGTAATCCTTTTCTCATTTAAAGAATCTCCTGTCTTTTATTTATTTAGCGATTGATTACTGTCCGGAACAGGCTGCCCGGTTTTTACGGACTGGATCTTCCTGCCGGTCATCCGGTCGGGTCGAAGATCAATCAACCAGCGTCGCTGTCTTTATGTAATCGAGGTCAGGGAATTCCTCGCGCAGGTATCTGTTGCCCTGTGCGGTTATCTTGGCCTGGGACGGGCCTCTTCCCATGGGAGCTCCTTCCCCGTAGCCGCTGTAGAGCGACTCGACAACGTCCATGCCTTCGATTACCTGTCCAATCGGCGGGAATCCCCTGGCGTCAAGGCTGGCATTGTCCACCAGGTTGATGAAAAACTGGGTTGAGCGGGTGTCCGGGCCGCCCTTGGCATAGGTAAGGAATCCCGGCTTGTTTGAAACTACGGGATCCTCATCAGGAATCGTGGCGTCCTGCCAGGCGATGGCGGTCTCGGGATCTCCGTGAATTCCGAACTGCACAACGAACCCGTCGAGGACCCTGAAAAAGGCTATGTCCTCAAAAAACCCGATCTTAACCAGGTTGTAAAACCGGTCCACCCCGGCCGGGGAATATTCCCTGACAGCCTCGACAATGAAGTCTCCCCTGGTGGTCTCGAATCTAACCTTGAATGAATCCGGGGCGGTCTCATTGGCCAGGGCCGGGTTGGCAAGAGCCTCCGCTGCTGATGCGGCTGCTTCCTCTTCTGTCGGTTCTGCTTCAGGTACTGTTTTTTCTTCCACTGGTATCTCCTCTTCTTCAGCTGTGGCTTCGGCTGGAGGCTCATCAGCAGGAGGTGCCTCAGGGGCCTCGGGCGACAACACGGTTTCCACTGCAGGCTCTTCTTCTGCCGGGATTTCCTCTTCAGCCTTTTCCCTTCCGCACCCGGCAAACATCAGCAGAGAACCGATAAGCAAGGCTGCGAATATTATTCTGATCCCAAATACTTTCATCTGTACGTACTCCTTAAGATAGTAGATCCATGAATTCGGGGGATTTTTCCTAAAAAGCTTTTTTAACTTAAAAAGACCAAAGAAGCAAGCCGGGAAGAAAAACCGCGAGTTCCCTTATTTTTGGCAGGTGAGGAGGATTTTAAATCGGGGTCGGGGTCGGGGTCGGCGTCGGAATCGGTATCGAGAAAATGATGAGCCGGCCCTGAATCCTTGATGTCCAGGCTGCCGGCCGGGGATTCGACCCCGATAGCGATAGCGACCCCGACCGCGAAATGTAATAAAAAGGGATGAACCTGCCGCCAGGTAGGTTATGCTATTCATGAGTCAGGCCTGCGGACGTATAAGCAGATTCATTTCGGAAGCCTTAACCCGGAGTTCTCACCGGTTTCCGGAAAGGATCCAGGGAGGGATATCATATGGAAACCAGATCCAAGCTTTTCAGGGACATTTTTTTTAGACCTGCAATTTATTTCCTTTTTCTGGCGGCCGTGCCGGTGTTCGCCCGCCCCGCCCCGGTCGCGGATGCCGAACTGCCCCTTACCAGGGCGGTCCTCTTTAAGAACGGCATGGGGTTCTTCGAGTATGAAGGGACTGTCAGGGACCAGGAAACAGTCAGGATCCCCATCACTTCCTCCCAGCTTGATGATGTGCTCAAGTCGCTCATCGTGCTGGACCTGGACGGGGGCGTGACAGGGGCTGTTTCCTACGGCTCCGCCGCTCCCCTGGAGAGGCAGTTTGAGGAACTTGAAACCGGGGACCTGCGGGGGAAGGACCTGGCCGCGGTCCTTCGGCAGCTCATCGGGACCCCGGTATCGGCCGACGCCCCGGGCGGAAGGGTTGAGGGACGGCTTCTGAACGCCGAGGTGCGAGCGGTTTCCGGCAACGGAGGCGAGGCAGTGGAGGTCATTGAGCTGGCCCTGTATACCGGTGAAGGGGAGTTGCTCACCCTGACTCTCCAGAGCCTCAAAGGATTGACATTCACCAGCGAATCTACCAGGAAGGACCTTTCCCGCTACCTGGAAGTAGTGGCGGATGCCCGAAACAGCAATATCCGGCACCTTGAAATCACGACCCAGGGTACCGGCGAGAGGAGAATCAGGCTCAGCCACACGGCAGAGACACCAGTCTGGAAGGCAACATACCGCCTGATCCTGGAGGATGGCGGCTCAGCCTTCCTCCAGGGTTGGGCCATAGTGGACAATACCACTTCCAGCGACTGGAACAGCATCGATTTATCACTGGTTTCCAGTTCTCCGGTGAGCTTTATCCAGAGGCTTTCGGAGCCTGTGTACGGCCACCGTCCCGAGGTGCCGGTTTCAATCGGCCCCCAGGTGGCCCCGGAGCTGCACCAGGGAGGGATCGAGACATTTGAGTCCAGGGCTAAAGCCCAAAGGGAGATGGACGCCCCCCGGGAGCAGATGCTGGGAATGGGAGAACGGTCGGTTGCCTCCTCCGGCTATGCCCCTGCCGTGCCCCTGGCAGAGGCAATCCAGGCATCCACCCTGGTTGCTGCTGCAGCTGGAACAGTGGGAGACCAGTTTGAATACCGGATAAAGAGGCCCGTAACCCTGAGAAAGAACCAGTCAGCCCTGATTCCGATACTCCAGGCTGAACTTGAAGCTGAAAAAGTCTCGGTATATACCGCCGGGAGGCCTGAAAATAATCCGAGAAGAGCAGTCTGGATTGAGAACAATACCGGCCTCACCCTGGATGGGGGACCCTTCTCCATTAACGATTCCGGCCTGTTCGCCGGAGAAGGCCTTTTTGACACCCTTTATCCGGAAGAGAAGCGGCTGCTCAGTTACGCCCTGGACCGGGCCGTGACCATTGAGGAGAATATTGAAGGAAGCCGGAGAAGCTTCCAGGGGCTTACCCGGGAGCGGGGGGTATTGGTGATCAGCCATAAGCTGCTGGAAAGCAAGGTATACAGGATCAGGAACAACGCTGATTCCGGCAGGGAGGTTGTGATCGAACATCCCCTGCGGAATGGCTGGGACCTGGTGTCACCGGCCTCTCCCGAAGAGAAGTCAAGTGACTGGTTCCGATTCAGGACCCGGGTGGACAGCAAGAAAACCGCTTCTCTGGAGGTCCGGGAAGAAAGGACCGTCAGCCAGAGAATCGCCCTTGATTCCATAACTGAAAACGAGCTGCGGGTATGGATCTCCGGTGCGGAAATGGACAGTAATACCAGGGAAAAGCTGGCCCCGCTGGTGGCTCAGGTGAGAGAGATTTCCGAGTCCAGGGGAAGAATCAACAGCCTGAATGCCGAGAAGGAACGAATCTATGCTTCCCAGGAAAGGCTGCGGCAGAATCTGTCTTCCCTGGGATCCAGCGCGGCTGAAGCCGGCCTGAGGCAGAGGTATGTAACGCAGATGGAAGAACAGGAGAACCGGCTGCTCGACCTGGAGCGGGACCTTGAGAAGGAAGAAGCCGGGCTGGGCCGGCTGCAACAGGAACTGGCCGACATGATTGCCTCGATTGAGTTTTAGGCCTGCGGTCAATCTCCGGCGGCTACGGAGTTCCAGTGAAGACAAATGCGGCCCGGCCGTGACAGGCTGCTGGGCACGAGCCGGTTCGAATCCGGGTTCTCCCGGGTCAAGGGGAGAGCCGTAAGGGGTCTCCAGGCAAAAACTGCTTGACTCCCGCAGGGCCCGAAAATAGAATTAGATTTCGGGTGTAGATAATTTTTATTTCGCAATACCTTTAAAATTCAGGAGTTTAAGATAATGGATAAGCTATCCAGGAGAAAGTTCATGGCCGCTACCGGCGCGGTTACTGCCGGCACCCTTTTTCACCCCCTGCAGGGCCTCGGCCAGAGGCAGGCCCCCAGGAAGAGAATAGCCCTGGTGGGGACCGGTATCCGCGGCATCGGTTTCTGGGGGAAAAGAGTAGTTGACAATTATTCGGATATAGTCGAGTTCGTCGGACTCAGCGACCGCAATCCGGGCAGGTTGGAGTATGCCAAAAACGCCATCGGCCTCGACTGCCCGACCTTTACGGATTTTGAGCAGATGATGCGGGAGACCAGGCCGGAACTTCTCATTGTCACCACCATGGATTCAACCCACCATGAATTCATAATCAAGGGCCTGCACATGGGTGCGGATGTTCTCACCGAAAAACCGCTGACCATCGATGAGGACAAATGCCAGGCCATCCTGGACGCCGAGGCCGCGACCGGGCGCCAGGTGATCGTCGGATTCAATTACAGGTGGGGCCCCTACCCGACCCGGATCAAGGAACTGCTTGAGGAAAACAGCGTGGGGAGAATCACTTCCGTTGATTTTCACTGGTACCTTAACACCTACCACGGCGCCTCATATTTCAGGCGCTGGCACGGCCTGCGGCAATACAGTGGAACCCTCTGGGTTCATAAGGCCACCCATCATTTTGATCTTCTGAACTGGTGGATTGATTCCGACCCCGTAGAGGTCTATGCCATGGGAGACCTGGAACATTACGGAAGCAACGGGAAAATCAGGGGCGAAAACTGCAGGTCCTGTCCCCATAAGGATGAATGCAAATTCTACTGGGACATTACCAAAGACCAGAACTCCATGAAGCTTTACGTGGATCACGAAGAGCATGACGGTTACATCAGGGACAGCTGCCTGTTCCGGCACGAAATCAACATCTATGACAAGATGTCCGCCCAGGTCAGGTATGCCAACAATGTTGTGGTCAACTATTCACTTACCACATACTCCCCCTTCGAAGGCTGGAGGGCTTCTTTTAACGGCCTTGACGGCCGGATAGAATCCTGGCTTGATATTCCCTGGATGAATAACGAAAGCATTGACCAGTCTGCTCTGCATGAGGCTGAAATGGAGCAGGCCAGCCGGGATGATGAAGTCAGGGAGCCATTGATTGTTCATAAAAACTGGAATGACTACAAGGTTCACAGGGTAAGCTTTTCACGCCAGGGGCACGGCGGCGGAGATTCAAGGATGCAGGACAGGATTTTCCGGAATCCCGGAGCGGCTGACCCGCTTCACCATGCCGCCGGGAGCCGCGACGGCGCGATGTCGATTCTTATTGGAATCGCCGCCCGGAAGAGTATTGAGTCCGGAAGGCCCGTCAGGATTGCCGAACTGACCAACCTGGAACCAAGGGCCGCAAGGCTCGTCTAGAACAAGAACGCAGAATTGAAGCCGGATGGACAGGGGACCGCGGATTCCCTGTCCGGCAGCTTATGCATCGCCAGCAGCATTGATTCTCATAACAAAATATTGAATTGTACCTGGGGCCGCTTTTCCCGAATTGTTCCGGGAAAGCGGCCTTTTATCAGGAGGCCTGTCTCATGAAATACAGAATTGCATTTTTATGTTTTGTTTTCTTTCTGCTTTCATTCGCTGCCGCGGCCCAGGCTGATGCCAATATCATGTCCGATCTGGCAAAGATCAAGCACGGGGTGAAGAGTAAACGCGTCAGCAGTTATGACCGGAGCGGAGGCAACAATGACCGTTTTGAAAATATTCAGGATGGGGAGAGACGGACTCTCTTTGAAGTTGGAGGGGCAGGGATCATCAGGCATATCTGGATAACCATAGCCCCGCCTCCCCCGGCGCTGAGCCGCAACGACATCCTCCTCAGGATGTACTGGGACGGTGAGCCTGAACCGAGCGTGCAGGCGCCGATCGGGCCATTCTTCGGGCAGGGCTGGGATGAGGCCTATAATTTTTCCTCAACTCCCCTGGCAGCCGGGCCCGTGACCGGGCGGGGCCTGGTAAGTTATTTTGCCATGCCCTTTGCCGACGGCGCACGCATCGAGGTTGAGAATGACACGGGCCGGAAGATTGATGCTTTCTACTACTACGTTGACTACGTGGAACTGGAAGAACTGCCCGAAGACCAGGGGAGGTTCCATGCCTGGTACAACACAGAAGTCACTGAAGCTCTGGAAAGCGGCGAGAATGAATGGGGAGTCCTGGGCGAACCCGGAAAGAATACCACCGGAGACCGGAACTATCTGATAGCTGATATTGAAGGCAAGGGACACTACGTGGGCGTTAATTACTTTGTGCAGAACCCCTCGCCGATGTGGTACGGCGAAGGTGATGACATGTTTTTCATTGACGGGGAGACATGGCCATCCTCCCTGCACGGGACCGGGACCGAAGATTATTTCAACACTTCCTGGTGTCCAAAGGAGCCTTTTACCCATCCTTATTACGGTTACGGGAGGCTGAATGACAATATCGGCTGGCTGGGCCGGACCCATGTGTACCGCTTCCACCTCACTGATCCGGTCTTTTTTGACAAATCCCTCCGTTTCAGTATCGAGCATGGGCACAACAACAACCTCACACTGGGCATGTCCAGTGTCTCCTACTGGTACCAGGTGGAACCGCATAAGCCGTTCCCCGCAATTGCCGACAGGGATGCGCGGAAACCGATGCCCGAGATAGGGGCTGCCGATATTCACCTCTGGCGTCACGAATGGAGGAAAAACAAGGGCAATGACAGCAGGCTCTGGGGCAATGAAAGGGATTAACGGCCATGCCGGGGAGGATGCTATTGTTTTAAGATGCCCGCCATGCGTGATTTAAATCAGTTTTGCTGGTATCATAAATTGTCAAGTTCTGATGTCAGCGTAATATCAGCAATAAGTTTTGTTTAACAACAGGAGATAACCTACCATGTCCGAACGCAACATTTTAAACCGTCGTAATTTTGTGAAGACCTCCGTTGCCGCAACAGGGTCCGCACTGTTTATTAAACCGGAAACGGCTTTTACCTATGCCGCCAACTCCCAGCTCCGCATGGGGCTCCTAGGCTGCGGCGGCCGCGGCACATCAGTGGCCGGAGATTTTATCAACAACAATGACCTGCAGATAACGGCTGTCGCTGATTTCTTTGCAGATAAGACTGTTGCCGCCAAGGAAAGGCTGGACCAGACCCTGGCCGGCCTGGGCCGGAAGGAAATCGCTCACAGGTTTACCGGCAAGAATTCACCGCAGGAAATTGCGAACTGCAAGGAAGTGGATTTCGTGTATGCCGCCACCCCCTGCTATTACCATCCTGAGCACGTAAGAATCATCACCGAAGCCGGGAAACATGTGTACATCGAAAAACCGGCCGGCACTGACGTAAAAGGCTGCCTGGAGATGATCAAGATCGGGAAGAAGATTGAAGGCAAGCTGAGCGCGCACATGGGCTTCCAGGTCCGCTACGGAGCCTACTTCCAGGAAATGACCAAGTTGCTTCATGGAGGAGCCATCGGCGATATCGCATGTGTGAACGGCTTCTATTTTGCCAGCGATCTGGGCATGAAAGACGTTCCCGGTGATTCCCCATCCGCCAAAAAGCTCCGCAACTGGATTTATGACAAGGTGCTCAGCGGCGACCCGATCGTTGAGCAGAACTGCCACATCATTGATGCCTACAACTGGGTGCTCAAGGGGCATCCCCTGAGAGCCACCGCTACCACCGCCCGGAAGGTCAGGACGACCAAGGGCGATGTCAATGATCACATAATCGTGACTTTCATCTATCCCAATGATATCCGGGCCAGCTTCATGTCCACCCAGTTCCTGCCGGAATGGGGCAGCGTGGAATGGCGCTTCTTCGGTCCCGGCGGATACGCCCATGCCACCTACGCCAAGGGCCTCAACATCTACGGAAAGAATCCGTGGCAGGCCGGGTCCGCGGGAGCCGGAGCCAGGGATGCCACAATCGATCCTCTCGGCGACTCCACCCCCAACAAGACCAAGGCGTTTGTGAACAGCATTCTCACCGGCAAGTACGAAAACGAGCTGCAATCGGGCGCGGAAAGCACCCTTTCCTCGATCCTGGCCCGCCAGGCGGCCTACGAAGGCAGGGAGATGACCTGGGGAGAACTGCTTGCTTCCGAGCAGAGCTGGGAAACCGACATCGACCTGGACGATATATAAAGCCTGATTAATCCGAAAAAAACGCCCCGCCCGGGGCGTTTTTTTTTGCCCTGATCCTGACCTGGAAGGGGGGTAGCCGGAGACTTCCAGCTTCCGCACCCCATCAAGGAGCCGGGGCAATTTCAGGTCAATTTCAGGTGACTGTCCCCTGTAATTTCAGGTCACTGTCCCCTGTAGCAACCCTTCCCCTGTAGCAACCCTGTTACCTGAAATTGAATACTATTGGGAACAGGATCACGACGGCCCATGCCCAGACTGCGTATACAGGAATGTAGGCAGTCTGCCAGCGCTCAAGCGGAGCAAAGGAGGAGCGATTCGTCAAAAAGCGGGAATAGAGAACGACCGACCAGCCGAGGTTCACGAGCAGTATGAGATTTTCTCCCAGGGCCGCCACCTTGTTGGGGCTGAAGCCGAACTCGGAGATCCGGGTCCCGATGGCCCAAAGGGCGAGGATGTCAACGAGCAGGGCGCAGATAACAAGGAGAAGCTGGAGCGCATCGAATATACCTGGCGGGTCCCTGGGGTCGCGTGCCGATATCGAGTAGAGCAGCAGGCCCAGCACCAGCACCAGGAGCAGGTCAAAACCGATCAGGACTTCCCGCTCCACGTTTATCCCGGCGTCCGTCCAGGCCATGGCCGCCAGGAAGACGAGCAGCAGAACCGTAAACAGCGGTGTAAAAAGGCGCGTGAGAACCGGCGCCATGTTTTCAATGATGCTCTGCTTGGCCTCCACCAGCCAGGCGCTGATCAGGACCGCACCGGCGATTCCGCAGGGGAGCATCCATGAAGCCACGATCCGTTCGGCATCTATTCCTATAGACCCGAAAATGAACATGGTAAAGCCGACCAGTACAGCGCCTCCCAGGCCGATCAGGGCATAGTAGATGAACCATTCCCCGGAGAATCGTACATAGTTCATCCGCTGCGCATGATCCCTCCACCGGGCTCCGGCGTAGGCAAAGCCGACGGTCAGCCATAAGGCAATTGGAAGGTGCAGCGCTGCCAGGATCTCGGTGTGGCCGGGGCTGCTGAAGGGAAAGATGTTTACAAAGAATGCGCCGGATATAAAAGGAATGGCAAGCCGGAGGCAGTCAGCCCGGCCCAGCCCGCGCTTCCATGCGAAGTAGAAGGCGAGGAAGGGCAGCACAAAGAGGCTGATGTTGCGGAGGTAGAAGGCAGCCGGACCCTCTGGTCCCACCATGCTCAGCCCGAAGAGTTCGGGAAGCTTCACTGTGACAGCTGCCCCGACACCCATCCCAACGGCCATGAAGGCCTCCCGCCGGGCTTTCGGCGAATCTTCGCCATCCCTGCCCGGGACCAGGAGCTGCTTCCACAGCCTCTCCGAGTATTCGCGGGAGAACTCCCGTGTCAGGGAGTCAGTGCCGCCCAGGCGCCTGACCGCGACCAGGAATGCCTCGTCGTCATCAAGCCCGGCTTCGGCCAGGTTCCCTGCCTGGCTGCGGAGATGGTCCTCAAGCTCATCGATTTCCGCACTCCGAAGGGCATGCCGCTTTTCCAGGCAGGCACGCCATTCCGCAATATGCTCTTCCATTGTCCTTTCGGTCTTCATCGAACATTCTCCTTCACCTTGCAGGGATCACGTTTTCTGTTGTGCGATTTCAGCCGCGGCAAGCTCGATGCCCCTCATGGCCGAATCGACTACCTTCCACTGGCGTTTCTGGCTGGCCAGCTTTTTGCGGCCGCGATCATTCAGCCGGTAGTACTTGCGGCGCCTGCCCGTCTCCGATTTCCCCCAGGTTGCCTCGATGTATCCGTTGCGTTCAAGCCTGTGCAGGAGAGGGTAGATCATGCCGTCCGCCCACTCCAGTTCACCTCCTGAGAGTTCCATGACCCGCTTCTGAATGGCGTAGCCGTAACTCTCCCCCTCCTGGAGGATAGCCAGAACGAGTGGTGTGGCGGATGCGGCAACAAGGTCTTTACTGATGTCCATAGAAGGATTCCTCCTGGCACAGGGCAAAACGATGATTATGCCTAGAGGTATAATACATTGCTGTTCTA
>CAZOGT010000063.1:0-2013 GCA_964579015.1 uncultured Acidobacteriota bacterium
TCTCTGAATCTTCAGAAAGGTCCTGGACCAGCTGCATGGCCACGTCAAAATCCCCCTCTATCTGGACGGTTTTTGCCCCGTAATCAAGGGACTGGGAGAGCTTTCCGTAGGCAATCTGTCCGTCCGGGATAAAGACCACCGGCTTGATCCCGCAGCGTGCACAGTACGCGGCCATCGAAGCCGAGGTGTTTCCGGTTGAGGCGCAGACCACGATTTTCGAGCCGAGCTTCCTGGCCTGGGTGATGGCAACGGTCATTCCGTGGTCTTTGAAAGAGCCGCTTGGATTCCATCCCAGGTGCTTGATCTTCAGGTTCTTGAGCCCGGCGTAACCCGCGGATATCGGGGCATCCAGCAGGGGGCTGTTGCCTTCACCCAGGGTTACCACGTAGTCGAGGTCTTCCCCCGAGAAGGGCAGGAATTCACGGTATCTCCAGACTCCGCTCAGGTCCAGCGGATTGAGCGAGGCCCGGCGCTGCCGGAACACCATTTTCATGCGGGCGGGATCAAGTTTATCAAGGTCACAGATTACATCCAGGAGATCAGAACATTTCGGGCAGCGTATAAGCTTGTCCGTGACGGAAAACCTGGCGCCGCACGTCTTGTTGATGCACTGAATGTATGGTTTGTCATGAATACCTTCATTCCGGCCCTGGTTTTTCATCGGTTTCTGTTCTTTCATTTTTACAATCCTTGACGCGTTACTTTTTTCAGCCTCGAAGGATACCTCCTTTAAATGGTTGCATTAATTATGAATAATTATTAAACAGTACGGGAGATGAAATTCTAGCCTGAGTCAGGGAAAAGAGCAAGGCTCATGCGTGATTTCTCGTGGGTGTACTTCACGGGATGATGTTCGGCTCGGGAGAAATCCTGATCAGCCTTGATTAAGGCTTCAGAGTGGGTTTAAATCATTTTAATGAGAGAAATAGTCATACTCGGTGATCTCTGCTGGGACGTTTACCTGGGAGGGATGGGAAGCCTGCCGAAAATGGGAGCCGAAGTTTTTGCTGATTACGGGAGCATGAAGCCCGGGGGCTCGGCAGCCAATACAGCCATGGTCCTGGCCATGTGCGGAGCTCCGGTAAGTTTTTACGGGGCTGTCGGAAAGGACAGCGCGGGGAGCAGAATTGTCAGGGACCTCGAAGGATACGGCCTTGATTCCAGGGGGGTAAGCCTGCTCCATGGTGAACAGACCGGCTTTACCGTGGTGCTCAGTTACAGGGAAGCAGCCGAAAGAATGCTGGTTACCAGTCCCGGAACCCTTGCCAGGGCCCGTCTGGAGGATTTCATCCCCGGATACCTGAAAAAAGGGGCACATCTGCATCTTTCTTCATATTTTATTCAGGCTGGACTGTCTCCGTCAGTGGGGGGGCTGCTGGAGCTGGCAAAAATGGAAGGAATGACTACTTCCCTGGATCCCGGGCACGACCCTGAAGGCAAATGGGACATTTCCGGAATCAGGCCCTGCCTCGGATTCCTGGACTGGTTCCTGCCAAACAAAACAGAGTTTCTTTCAATTATCCATGAAGATAACCTGGTCAGGGCAATGGAGGAATTTGTGCCTGAGGATTCCGGCCTGGTGGTTAAGGCAGGGGGTGAGGGCGCTTATCTCAGGAACCCCGGAGAAAAAAATGCCCTGCATTTCCCTTCCTCGGCAGTTGAAGTGCTGGATACCACCTGTGCCGGAGATGCTTTTAATGCCGGATTCCTCCTGTCCCTGGGCCGGGGAGATTCCCCGGGAGATGCAGTCCTGCTGGGCAACCTTTTCGGGGCGGCATGTTCCGAGGTAATGGGCCTGCCCCGGGATAATGAAATATTTCTCGAACTGGCCGGGTGAATATTGGCGGGAAAGTGAAATCCCGGCGTCGGTGGGAGCGGAAAATTTGAGGATGCTCGCGGGATAGTTGTAAGATTGGATTCCCCCGGGACCGGTACCTCATGCAGGCTGCGCAGCTGGTTTTTTTTGATTTCCCGGGTTCCCGGTTCAGGGGGCAGGATTAATGGTGACAGAGG
>CAZOGT010000063.1:2113-9780 GCA_964579015.1 uncultured Acidobacteriota bacterium
TTTAATGAAATTTCAGGACAGGCTGCATCCTGGTCAGCGACGATGGACAGGGTCGACCGTGATGAAAACGGGCTGATCGGACTATTTGACGGAGTTGAGCAGGTAATATTTTCCGGGTGCGGTTCAGCCTATAATGCGTCCTTTTCCATAGCCGCCTGGTTTCAGTCACAGACCGGAATTTGCTGCCGGGCCGTGCATGCCTCCGAATTTTTTCTTTTTACTGACATGTTTCTCTGTCCGGAAAAGAAAACGGCCGTAGTGGTCATTTCCCGCTCCGGCTCGACTACTGAAACCGTTACGGCCATGAGGAAGGCTGCAGGGCTGGGATGCGCGACCCTGGGGATAACCTGTTTCCCCGGAAGCCCCATGGCCTCTGAAGCTGACAAGGCGGTTGTTCTGGAAGAGGCCTCCGAGAAAAGCGTGGCTACGACGCGGTCACTGACTTCCATGGTCCTGGCCGGAAACTACCTGGCAGCCAAGGTTTCCGGGAATGAACAGGCGGTTTCCGGCTACAGGAAGCTGCCGGCCCTGGCTTCGGGCAAGATGCCGGCGTTCCAGGCGCTCGCCGAGCGGATCAGCAGGCACCGTGAGATCCGGAAATTCGCCTTTGTAGGCAGCGGGAGCTACTACGGACTGGCCCGCGAGGCCCAGCTCAAGATCAAGGAGACCACCCTTCTTCCGGCTGACGCCTACGTGAGCCTCGACTACCAGCACGGACCGATGTCCAACGTTGACGAGCATATGCTGGTGACCATTCTTTCCTCCGACGCCGGCCACGGATACGACCAGGTCCTGGCCCACAACATGAAGAAACTGGGCGGCAGGGTGCTGGTTTTTACCGACCGCAGCGTTGAGGATTTCATCGACTGTTCCGATTTTGTGATGCAGCTGGGAAGCGGCCTCGGAGACGGAATCAGGGACATTCTCTATATGCCGACCCTGCAGTACCTGGCCTGGTACAAGGCCGTGTCCGAGGGGCATGATCCGGACCACCCGAGGAATCTGCATTATTTTGTGGATTTGCAGGGATGAGGGTTATGCGATAGATGACTGCAATATTTCCACATCCACCAGGAAAGTAAACAGCATGAAAGATTCAGGAGAGAGGCGTGATCGGACCCGGCTGCAGAGCATCGCCCGGAAGGCGATGCTGGAGCGAGGTCTCCTTCCGGATTTTCCGCCCGGCGCCATGGCAGAGCTCGACCGGATCCCGGGGCCCGCAAAAGACGACGGTGAATCGATCAGGGATCTTCGTGGTCTTCTCTGGTGTTCAATTGACAACCACGATTCTCTGGACCTCGATCAGCTGACTGTTGCCGAATCCCTCCCAGGCGGAGCCATCAAGGTGCTGGTGGCCATTGCCGACGTTGACGCACTCGTAAAAAAAGGATCGGAGATTGATAATCGTGCCCGGCAAAACACCACCTCGGTCTATACCGCTGCCCAGGTATTTCCGATGCTGCCCGAAAAACTCTCTACCGACTTCACCTCTCTCAACCATGGGACTGAACGCCTTGCCGTTGTCATCGAAATGATCCTGGAAGAGGACGGATCAATCCGGGATTCTGACATTTACCGGGCCCTGGTTCGGAATCGCGCCCGGCTTTCCTATAACAAGCTGGCTGAATGGCTGGAGACTGACGACCCAATGCCCCAGGTCATCGGAGCGGAAGAAGGGCTTGAAGAGAATCTCCGCCTCCAGGACCAGGCCGCCCGCAAGCTGAAGCTGCTCCGTCACCTGAACGGAGCAATTGATTTTGAAACGATCCAGGCCCATCCGGTGTTTGATGGAGACGAGTTAAGGGACCTGGAAATAGACAGCAGGAACCGGGCTAAAGACATTATCCAGGACTTCATGATCGCCGCCAACGGGGTTGTCGCGCGACACCTTTCCTCTCAAAAGATGCCGTTTATCCAGCGCCTGGTGCGCACCCCCAAGCGCTGGGGAAGAATTGTGGAGTTAGCCGAAGAAATGGGCGCCGCGCTGCCCGGGCAGCCGGACGCCCGGGCTCTGGAGGAGTTCCTGTCAGCGGCGAAAGCTGCTGACCCCCTCCGCTTTCCTGATCTCTCCCTCAGCATCGTCAAGCTCCTGGGACGCGGTGAATATGCTCTTCAGCTTCCGGAAAACAGCCTCGACGGGCATTTCAGCCTTGCGGTTACCGACTATGTGCACTCCACCGCGCCTAACCGCCGCTACCTGGACCTGGCCACCCAGCGCCTGCTGAAGGCTGCTGATGACGGATCGCCTTCGCCTTACGAGAAGGAGGAGTTGCAGAGGCTGGCTGAACACTGCAGCGTCCAGGAATCAGCGGTTAACAAGGTTGAAAGGCAAGTCACCAAAGCAGCGGCCGCAATTCTGCTGGAAGGCCGGATAGGAGAGCGGTTTGAAGCCATAGTCACCGGTTCATCCGTCAAGGGTACCTGGGTTCGCCTCCTGGCTCCCCCGGTCGAAGGACGGCTGGAGTCCGGCTATGAGGGTATGGACGTCGGCCGCCGGCTGCGCGTTCGCCTGGTCCGGACAGATGTGGAGAAGGGCTATATTGATTTTGAAAATGCAGACTGAAAAGGGCGGAAATGCAGGAGCCTCCAGCTTAAAATTCGGCGAGGCAGGGGCCGCGGCCGGAACCGATTCTTGAATATTGAATTCCGCCCCATTCCCTTTTTTTTCTGCAGGCGTTAAACTGACAGATACGGAAACAGCCAGGGGAAACTATGTACACCAGGGAATTTTTAACAGGCATCTACCGGACTCTTTATACCATCAGGGTTTTCGAGTCGCGCTGCATCAAGCTTTACCGCCAGGGCATGATCCGGGGGTATTTCCACCCCTACCTGGGGGAGGAAGCCATTGCGGTCGGGGCCTGTGCCGCAATCCGAAAAGATGACTACATTACCAGCACCCACCGGGGACATGGGCACTGCATTGCCAAGGGAGCGGATATCAAGCGCATGGTTGCCGAGCTGTTCGGCAAGAAGACCGGCTACTGCAAGGGCCTCGGGGGATCGATGCATATTGCCGACCTCTCCAGGGGCAACCTGGGAGCCAACGCCATCGTCGGAGCCAACCTTCCGCTGGGAGTCGGGGCCGCTCTCGGGTCCAGCATTAAGGAAGACGGAAAGGTGACAGTGGTATTCACCTCTGATGGGGCCTCCAATAACGGGGTCTTTGCCGAATCTCTCAACCTGGCCGCCATCTGGGATCTCCCCATGATCCTGGTCCTGGAGAATAACCAGTATGCCGTTTCCACCCCAATCACCGAGTCGGCCCGGGAGGCCAACCTCTTCAGGAGAGGGGAAGCCCTGGGAATCGACAGCCGGCAGATCGACGGAAATGATGTCCTCCTGGTTTATGAAAGCGTGAAAGAGGCCGCGGAAAAATGCCGGAAAGGCAAAGGGCCGGCCCTGATAGAGGCGGTAACCTACCGCCATGGAGGCCATCATGTCAATGATCCCGGGCACTACATGCCGGAGGACAAGCTGAACTATTACCTCTCCATCGACCCGGTGGAAAAGGGGCGTTCCTGCCTGCTGGAGCAGGGAGGAGCCTCAGAGAAGGAAATCAAGGCGCTGGAGTCAGAAATCGAGTCAGCCATGGATGAAGCCATTGAATTCGCGGCCACCAGCGGGGAACTCTCTTTCGCCGAATTTCAGCGGATCGTGGAGGACTACTGAGATGACCAGGGAAATCATGTACAGGGAAGCCCTCAATGAAGCCTTGAAGGAAGAGATGAGGCGGGACCCGGCCGTGTTCCTGATGGGCGAGGGGATAGCTGAGCGGGGGGGTTCCTACAAGGTGACCGTGGGCCTGCTGGAGGAATTCGGGCCGAAAAGGGTGATGGACACTCCGATCGCTGAAGCCAGCTTTACCGGGGCCGGTATCGGGGCGGCCATCACGGGGATGCGCCCGGTGGTGGAGATCCTCTTTGTCGACTTTACGATGCTGATCATGGACCAGTTGGTCAACCAGGCCGCCAAGTACCGCTTCATGAGCGGCGGAGAGGCCAGGGTGCCCCTGGTGCTCCGTTCCCAGGGCGGGGTCGGCAATGGGCTGGCGGCCCAGCATTCCGAGAGCCTGGAAGCCATGTTCTACCATGTCCCGGGGCTGAAGCTGGTCATGCCTTCCACGCCTTACGATGCCAAGGGCCTGCTTAAATCCGCAATCCGCTCCGATGACCCGGTGATTTTCCTGGAACATAAGCTTCTCTACATGAACAAGGGGCCGGTCCCCGAGGAGGAGTACCTTGTTGAAATGGGAAAGGCCGATATCAAAAGGCCGGGCGGGGACGTGACCCTGATCGCCTGGTCCAACATGGTCCCCCGCTGCCTGGAGGCGGCTGAAAAGCTGGCAGCGGAGGGCATTGACGCGGAAGTGCTGGATCTGAGGACCCTGGTTCCCCTGGACAGGGAGGCGATCCTCCGGTCGGTCCGTAAGACGGAACACGTGGTGATTATCCAGGAAGCGGTAAGGCGGGGCGGAATAGCCTCGGATATCGCGGCGATGATCCAGGCTGAAGCCTTTGACTACCTGGATTCACCGGTCGAAATCGTGGCCGGCATGAACACCCCGGTTCCTTTTAACCTGGATCTTGAGAAGCAGGTTGTTCCCCAGGTCAAGGATATTGTGAATGCCGCCGGAAAGGCAGGGTACAGATAAAATGGCACTAACCACTATGAAGGAAATGCTTGTCCAGGCCCGGGAGGGAGGCTATGCCATAGGCGCCTTTAACATCCTGGATTACAATTCCATGAAGGCCGTGGTGGACGCCGCTGTGGAGTCGGGTTCCCCGGTGATCATCCAGACCTCGGTCAAGACCGTCCTCTTCTGGGGGTACCGGCCGATTGTCTCCTGGGCCGAGGAACTGGCCGGGAGCTTTCATGTCCCGGTAGCCCTGCACCTGGACCACTGTAAGGACCTGCAGGTAATTGAACGCTGCATCGAGACCGGGTGGACCTCGGTGATGATCGACGCTTCCACTCTTCCCTTTGAGGAGAACCTGGAAATGACGGCGCTGGTGGTTGAAATGGCCGGGCCTGCCGGAGTTTCGGTGGAAGCCGAGCTTGGTTCGATAGTGGGGACAGAGGACGACATTCATGTCCGGGAACAGGATTCACACCTGGCTGACTTTGACCAGGCCGTTGATTTCTGCGACAGGCTGGACCTTGACTGCTTTGCCCCGGCCGTCGGGACAGCGCACGGAGTGTACAGGGGTGAGCCGAAGATCAGCTTTGAGCTGATCGAGAGGATATCAAGGGCGACCGGGCTACCGCTGGCACTGCATGGCGGGACCGGGCTCTCACCGGAAGTGTTCCGCCGCTGCATCAGCCTCGGATGCGCCAAGGTTAACATTTCCACCCAGCTCAAGTATGCTCATATAGACGGGTTCGTCAACTATCATCTCGAACACCGGGAATACAATCCGCTGAAGCCCCTTGAAGCCCAGTACAGGGTTCTTAAGGAGGCAGTGCTCGAAAAAATCAGGATTTTCGGCAGCGAGGGCAAGGCATAGAAAACCTCAGATCAAGGGAAGGCAGAGCTTTTACATGGCACATCCTATCAATATGCCCCAGGTCGGGCAGGACATTGAAACCGCAGTTATCACTGAATGGAAAGTAAAGGTCGGAGACCATGTCGAGAAAGGTGACGTGGTAGCTTTGGTTGAATCGGACAAGGCCGTTTTCGAGGTGGAGGCCTTTGAAGAGGGGACCATTTTGCAGCTTCTTTTTGAGGCGGATGAGGAAGCTTGCGTCCTGGAGCCGATCGCCATTGTCGGTAAGGAAGGGGAAGACCCTGGAACTGTAGCTGTTCCAGGCAGGGTATCCCGGGATGAAGCCTCCGCCCCGGCTGCGGAGGCGGGCGAGTCCCTGGAGGAAAGCCCTCCCGGCGCAATCAGGATTTCAGCTTCCCCTTCAGCCCGCCGCCTGGCAGCGGAAATGGCGGTGAACCTGGAGCGGCTGAAGGGTTCAGGGCCGCAGGGGAGGATTGTCAAGGAGGATGTGCTTAAGGCGGTGGAAACGGGCAATGAGAAGGGCCCGGTTTCCCTGTCCGTGGACGACGGCGAGCACCCGGGGCAGGAGACCGGAAACAGGGTTATCCCTTTCAGCAGGATGAGGCAGTCAATAGCTGACCGGCTGACCAGGAGCGTCCAGACCATTCCACACTTCTACCTGTCTATTAAGGCGGATGTCACCGAGTTCCTGGCCTGGCGGGAACAGCGCCTGGATGACGCGGGAAACAGAATCTCGGTAAATGCGCTGGCAGTCAAGGCGGCGGCTTCATCCCTGTTGAATTTTCCCAGGATGAATGCCCATGTGGCTGCCGACAGTATGACACTCTTCCGCCAGGTGAACATCGGGATCGCGGTAACCCTGGAAGAGGGTCTGATAGTGCCGGTGATATCTGATGCCTCTTCTTTGAACCTGGAGGAAATTGCCGCGAGAATCAGGGAAATCAGCGAATCTGCCAGGCGTTCGGTCATGGCCGCGGCCCCTCCGGGAACCTTTACGGTCAGCAACCTGGGAATGCTGGGGGTCTCGGAGTTCTTTCCGATTATTAATCCGCCCGAGGCCGGAATCCTGGGCATAGGGGCTGTGGAAAAGCGCCTGGATTTACTGCCCGGCGGAAAGGTGGTTACCAGGGACATACTGCCCCTGACCCTGGGATGTGACCACCGGGCCGTGGACGGCTTTTACGCCGGCCAGTTCATGCAGTCTGTCAGGGAAGAAATTGAAAAGATTGAGCTTTGGCAAACCCTGTAGCCTGGTATCCGGGTTCGGAGTCGATCCTGGAACCGGCAGCGAGGATTTTGGGCCTGATTTCCGGGTAGAGTGTCCCGGGGGAATAAGTAATTATGTTGAAAGCATTAATATTTGATTGCGACGGAGTCCTGGTTGACACCGAGCGTGACGGGCACAGGGTGGCCTTCAACAGGGCCTTTGCCGCCAGGGGCCTGGACGTGGAGTGGGGTGTCGAAGAGTATCACGAGCTGCTGCAGGTTACGGGGGGCAAGGAGCGTATCAGGCACTACTTTAACCAGGAGGGCTGGCCGCAGGGAGTAGAAGAACAGGACTCCTTTGTCAAGGAACTGCACAAGCTGAAAACCGACATTTTCATGGAAATAATCGAGGCTGGGGAACTGAGCCTGCGTCCAGGCATTACCAGTCTGGTTGACGAAGCGATCGGCGCCGGGATCAGGCTGGCTGTCTGTTCCACTTCCAATGAACGGGCCGTGAACCTGATCATTGACAGGCTGCTTGGCCAGGAGAGGAAGAAACGGTTCCCCGTTATCCTGGCCGGAGATGTTGTCACCCGGAAGAAGCCTGACCCGGAGATTTACCTGAAGTGCCTTCAGGCCCTGAAGATCACCTCGGCCGAGGCAGTGGTGATAGAGGACAGCCGGGTAGGACTGATGTCCGCCGTGGCCGCGGGACTGGCCTGCCTGGTCACGGTCAACGGCTATACTTCCGGGGAGGATATGTCCGGGGCGGACCTGGTGGTTACTGAACTCGGAGACCCGCCCAATGTACAGGTTACCCTTGAGGATGTGCGTAAGTTGTTGAAAAAAAATAAATAAGCTACGGAAACTCGTTTGGGCGTCTGAATGCGCCCCGCTTTTTTCCGGGGAGAACAAGTTGTGAGAATATTTCTGGATACCGGGGATCTTAAGGCC
>CAZOGT010000063.1:9790-12469 GCA_964579015.1 uncultured Acidobacteriota bacterium
GAGAAGGCCATGGAGACAGGCCTGCTGGACGGCGTGACCACCAATCCCAGCCACATTGCGGCCACGGGGCTTCCCTACCGCCAGGTAGTGAAGGAGATTTGTTCAGCCTGTCCCGGCCCGGTCAGTGCCGAGTCCGTGGCCGACACCGCGGAGGGCCTGGTGGAGATGGGCCGGGAACTGAAGTCCCTGGCCGCCAACGTGGTGGTCAAGATCCCGATGACCGTGGAAGGACTCAAGGCTGTACCGGTGCTGGAGGGCGAGGGGATCAGGTGCAACGTGACCATGATTTTTTCATCGACCCAGGCCTGGCTGGCCATGAAGGCCGGTGCGTCATACGCCAGCATTGTGCTGGGGCGCCTCGATGCCATTGCCAACGAGAGTGACATCCTGGTAGCGGACGCGACGGCGGTGCGGGATTATTACGGTTACCAGACCGAGATCATTGCCGGGAGCATGAAGACCCAGAACCACGTGCTTTGCTGCCTGCGCAACGGAGTCGACATAGCTACATTGCCTCCGTCCCTCTTCTTCCAGCTCTACAGGCACAACCTGACCGACTCCGGCCTGGCCCAGTTCGAAAAGGACTGGAAATGCGTGAAGTAGACGGAGCGTCCTGCCCCGTGGTGGCTGGAGCATCCTGCTCCAGAAAAGAGCGGTAACGGCCTGCTTCTGTCTTCCTCTGCCGGTTCCCCTTTAGGGAGGCGGATTTCGACATTGGAGGCATGTACCTATTCTGGAGGGAAAATGAATGCCGCACTTTCAGCGCTCCAATTGAGGCAGCCCATCGCCTTTGTTTGGGGTTCAGGTCCCGCACTCTTCGAGCTACGGGGACCATCACCCCAGACTTCTAAATGCCGGGCCTGTGGCCCTCAAGCCTCCCTCGCTTCGCTTCGGGGAAATTCGAAATCCGAAAGATACCTCAGGGGAATGCCAGATTGCACGAACTTCTTTTCGGATTTCGGATTTAGTGCTTAGTGCTTCCCCCTGAGCGCAGCGAAGGGGACTGGGTTCCTGCTTTACTGACAGATTATCAATGACAAATGCAGATTCTCAACATAAAATGGAAGCAAATCGGAAAAATACTACGGGGTATGATGGAAAACCAAACCAGCCCAGCAGTTGGCAATCAAAAAAGGGGGTTTAGATCCATGGGGAAAAGAGGAATTAATCGGCGCGGATTCGTAGGAGGCGCCCTGGCTGCTTCGGCCACGATGCTGAGCTACAGGAATGTACAGGGTGCCAACGACCGAATCGGAATTGGAATGATCGGATGCGGAAATCGGGCCCAGGACAGCCTGCTCAAGGATATCCTTCTATACCGTGAGGACACCAATGTCGAGGTAGTCGCTGTCTGTGACACATGGAAACAGATGAGAGAGGCAGGATCCCGGCAGGTCCTGGAGGCAACCGGCAGGGAGCCGCAGCAGTTCACCCGGTACCAGGACCTCCTCGCCCTGGACGGAGTTGACGCTGTGGTCATTGCCACTCCTGAGCACCAGCACTGCACCCAGTTGATTGCCGCGGCTAAAGCCGGCAAGGATGCCTATGTGGAGAAGCCGCTCGGCATGACCATTGAGGAAGTAAACCAGGCCTACGATGTTGTCAAGGAGAGCAATGCTGTAGTTCAAAACGGCACGCAGATCCGAAGCCTGCCCCAATCCAGGACGGCCCGAAAATTTATTGCCTCCGGCGGCCTGGGACGAATCCTGAAAGCGGAGCAGTCGCGGAACGGAGGCAGACCTTACTGGTACGATTACGCTGTCCGCCAGGTCAGCCGGTATGACGTTGACTGGGAAGGCTTTCTGATGATGAGGGAAAAGAGGCCCTTTGATCCCAAACTCTACGCTTCCTGGTACGGTTTCCGGGAATTCTGCCTTGGGCCCCACACTACCCAGGGACTGCACTTTGTCGATACGGCCCATTACATAACTGGAGTGGGATGCCCGAAATATGCCACGGCCCATTTTGCCCAGGTCGAATGGAAAGACGGCTATACCGTTCCCGACAGTGTCGAGATGATTCTCGAATACCCGGAAGGCTGGATTCTTCGCTATGGGCAGTTTTTCGGAAACAGCGGGGGAAGATACCTGAAATATTACGGCTCCCGGGGCACGATCGACGGTTCCGACTGGAGCTGGGACGGAGAGTGGCCGCTTATCGGCAAAGACTCAGACAACGCGGACAGGATCCCGGAAGGGGCAAAAATGCCCCCGGTGGAAAGCACCCCGCACATGAAGAACTGGCTGGAATGCCTGAGAACCCGTGAAGCTCCCAACGCCCCGATCGAAGCGGGCTATGCCCACGCTGTCGCCGGATTGTTGGCGGACCTCGCTAACAGCCGTGGACGCAAAATGATGTTTGACAAGGAAAAGAGGGAAATCCGGGAAGCTTAATGACCTGCCTGGTATTGCCGTCGGCAGGTATTTACAGAAGCTTGAAACCTGAAATCAATAACGAGGATCTGGACGGTATGAGAGGCGCGCAGAATTCCAGGCGAACACAAGTCAATGCGCGAGCCGGCGCAAGAGCTGTCTCCAGGCCTGGGATCCAGTAAACGGGGAGCTATGAATCAATGCTGAAAGTTGGAATTGCCGGATTCGGGTTTATGGGGCGAATGCATTTTCGCTGCTGGGAATCGCGCGATGACGCCCAGGTCGTTGCCATCTTTGACACTAACCC
>CAZOGT010000064.1:0-12274 GCA_964579015.1 uncultured Acidobacteriota bacterium
GGGTCACCTCAGCCTACCGGTGAGGAGGCCCAGCCGGGAGGAGGAACATTGAACCTCGAGTCAGGAATTTCTGTCGGGGCCAGACTCCGCCTGATTGAAAAAGGGCACAGGATAGGTTTCATCTCCAATGGTTACGGAGGGTACCAGGCAATCATGTACGACGCCGTCAACAATGTCTATTTCGGAGCCAGTGAGTCGAGAAAAGACGGACATGCCGCAGGATACTGAAACGGACGGAAAAGGAAAGGCGGCTTTCGCTGCCTCTTTTCCCGGTGCAAAAAAGCCTTTTAATTTGAGAAAAAACGCTATTTCAAGCCGGGTCCGTTCATGCTAGGATTATCCTCCTCAACACCATGAAATCGCGCTGCTTTGCAAAGGGATTTTCAACGAGTACCAAATCAGAGTAAAAAATTGCCATGGACGAACATTCAAACACCTCTAGCAACGACACAGGAAGGCTTATTCCAAAGGGTATCATCTGGCCTTTTATCCTTTTAACCAGCTGTTTTGCCTGGTGGGGGCTGGCCAACAACATGACTGACACGCTCCTGGCTGCATTCAAGAAGATAATGAGCATGTCTGATTTCCAGACTTCCTGGATACAGCTGGCTTTTTACGGCTCCTACTTCTGCCTGGCCCTTCCAGCAGCTCTTTTTATAAAGCGTTTCAGCTATAAGGCAGGGGTGCTTCTGGGCCTGGGCATGTTTGTTGCGGGGGCTTTCCTCTTCTACCCGGCCAGCATCACCATGAACTACTTTCATTTTTTGGGGGCACTCTACATTCTCGCCGGAGGGCTGTCAATCCTGGAGACGAGCGCCAACCCATACATAATTGCAATGGGGCCTGAAGAAACCGGGACCCGGAGGCTGAATTTTGCGCAGTCGTTTAATCCGATAGGGTCGATTCTGGGCGTGCTCCTGAGTAAATATTTCATTCTCTCCCACCTGAACCATGCAGACGCTGAAGAGCGGGCCCTGATGTCCGCCGAAGAGCTCAGGCGCATTCAATCAGCAGAGCTTTCCGCGGTGATGGGCCCCTATGTCGGAGTTGCCGTCTTCCTGCTTTTTCTCTGGATAATGATTGCTGCCTGCAAAATGCCGAAGTCCTCTGACGATAGATCCAGCCTCGACCTTGGGGCGACACTTAAGAGGCTCCTGAAAAACCGGAATTATGTGCTGGGCGTCCTGGCCCAGTTTTTTTATGTGGGGGCCCAAATCGGGGTATGGTCTTTCACCATCAGGTACGTGATGCAGGAACTGAACCTGAATGAAGAGCAGTCTTCCAGCTACTACCTCGCTGCACTGGTCCTGTTTGTGCTGGCAAGGTTCGCCTGCACGGGCCTGATGAAATTCCTTTCCCCTGGATTTCTGCTCACCGCCCTCTCCTTCCTTGCGATTGGATGTTGCCTGGGGGTCATATACATCGGCGGTTTTTTCGGGGTGATCGCCCTGGTGGGGATTTCCGGGTGCATGTCCCTGATGTTTCCGACCATTTACGGACTGGCAGTCCGGGGACTAGGAGAAGACACGAAAATCGGAGGCTCTGGCCTGATCATGGCTATACTCGGCGGAGCAGTTTTGACTGCCCTGCAGGGACAGGTTTCAGATCAGTTCGGCAGCATCAACCTGGCTTACTGGGTGCCCCTGTGCTGTTTCGTGACCATTGCGATATACGGAATGCTCCACCTCAGGAACAGGCACCAGATAAGTTGATATAAAATGATAGGATTCACAATAATCCATAGTCCGGGTTGCATCGGCACATCTTCTTAATAAGGCCCGGCAAGGATGAGATTGGAGAAACAAATGCTTACCAGAGAAGAAATTAAGGCCGCCCAGGACGAAGCCCTGGAATACTTGAACAAGGCCGCAATAAAACTTACCCCGGAGGAAATCGCGAATATTGAAGTCGCTGATTTTGGTTTCGGGATTGATGAGCTGAGGAGGACCGGCCTGGAACTGGTCGTGTACGAAAACAACGACAGGTATTGCGCCAAGGAGATGGTCCTTTTTCCCGGCCAGACCTGCCCGGAGCACCGGCATCCCCCGGTAGCGACTGATCCCGGGAAAAAGGAGACCTTCCGGTGCCGCTGGGGAAGGGTATATTTGTATGTCGAAGGGCCTGAAACCCGGAACATAAAGGCCAGGATACCAGAGGGCAGCGAAGATTATTACACGGTCTTCAACGAAATCATCCTCGAACCCGGAGACCAGTACACCATTGATTCAGGGACCCTTCACTGGTTCCAGTCAGGTGAGGAGGGGGCCGTGGTATCGGAATTCTCTTCGACCAGCAGGGATGAGACGGACATATTCACGGATCCCAGGATTCAGCGGATTCCAGAAGTAGCCGATGAATGAACTATGGTTTTTTCCACTCCTGTTCCTGACCGGTATCCTGGCCGGAACCCTTAATGTGGTCGCAGGGGGAGGTTCTTTTCTGACCATCCCCCTCTTGATTTTCATGGGCCTGCCGCCGCTGGTGGCCAACGGAACCAACCGGATAGGAATCCTCCTTCAGAATATGGCTGCGACCTGGTCGTTCCAGCGTCATGGAGTTCTGAAGGAACTTCCTCTGCTTACCTGCCTTATCTCGGCTATTGCCGGATCCGCACTGGGTGTCCCGGCAGCCATTCTTGCCGGTGACAACGCCTTCAAAAGAATCCTGGCGATAGTGATGATAATCGTCTCCCTCTGGACTATTGCCGACCCCCTCAAAAAACTACAGAAGCATGTAGAAAGTGCCAAGATCAACCGTAAAGCAGCTGTTGCCGGATTCTTCTTCTGTGGATTCATTTCAGGATTTGTCCAGGCCGGGGTCGGCTTTTTCATCCTGGCTCTTACCACCTACCTCGGGCTGGACCTGGTAAGGGGCAACGCCCTGAAGGTTACGGTTATCCTGGGTGCCATCACCCTCTCACTGGCACTTTACGCTTGGCAGGGATACGTGCTGCTGGCCCCTGGCCTGGTCCTGGCGGCAGGCACCATCATCGGCAGCCAGATCGGGGTGAGGCTTACGATCCTGAAGGGCCACAAATGGGTCAAGGGGGTGGTCACGGTGATGGTGGTACTCTTCGCCATCAAACTGCTGTTTGAAAGCTGACCCTCATTTCTCACCGGCTTGTTACTGCGGAGGCGAATACATCCGTCCTAAACTGTCACTTGAATCTCTTGAATCAGATGTTTACGATCTTCCTGAATCTTTCCAGGTCTCTTGTCATGGCATCCCTGACTGCATCCCCACTGATTTCAAGCTCCCTGGCACCATGCTCAGCCCCTCCCAGGGAATATTCAAAGTGCATTGAAACCGGCCCTCTGAAGGAGGCCTTCCCCAATATTTCCATCATGGAAGGAAAATCAGCGAAGCCCTCTCCAAGCGGGCAGTATTCAGCTCGCGGCCCCTGCTCACCCCCTGTTTTCCAGCGGGAATCCTTGACCGCCAGGGAATCAACATGCTCCGCGACCAGCCTCAGGTCCGTCCTCCAGCTGAGGGTGCTCTCCGTGCAGGCATGCCGAAGGTCAAACTGGCATCCGGTCCAGTCCGGCGCAAGGTCCTTCAGTACCCACCAGAGATCCCAGATAGATGAACCGAAATAACCGTTTCCGGCATGATTCTGGTATGAACCCCGTATACCGAGTTCCTCGTTAAGGCGGGCCAGCCTTTCCATCCTCTTCTTCACCATGCCGAGGGTCTCTGAGACCGGCTCTTCCGGTCTGTATCGGTAATATCCCATCCGGTAGTATTTGATCCCCTGCCCTGCGGCGGTTTCCAGAACGTTTCGGGAAAGAGGCAAATCAGGGTCAGTGACGGCTGAAGTAATCATTGGAACATCCAGCCCTTCTTCCCTGATTATCTTAACCGCTTCCGGAAGTTCAACCGCCACATTCCCGGGTTCAACGTGCCCCCCCGGACGCACCGTCAGGTCGACGCCGTCAAACCCGATATTCCTCGCTGCCGCGGCCATGTCACGGTATTGCAGCCATTGCAGGTGCTTGGAAAAAACACAGACCCTTGTTATGCCGGCTTTTCTTCCCCCGGATGAAGATTCGGCCCTGGGTTGCGCTGAAATCTTTCCGAATGACACTGCGGTTGCGGCTGCCCCAGCTGCGACAAAAGCACGCCTGTCCATATATTTTTTCATCGTCCCTCCCTGACATACGGAATCGTCTGGGGACCCTCGGGCAGCACACAAATCCGGAAATCCGGGTGGTCTTTGAGGACCTTGGATAACAAGTCTTCGATTCTTTCGACCGGGCGCAGCGGGGATGACCTGATTTCCTCTTCACTCAATCCATCCGACTTGAGATAAACATCAGCCTTCTCCAGTACCTGGGCCAGGACCTGGGCCTGCCACTGGTCCTGCCTGCGGAAGCCGGGATCGGACAGTCTCCGCAAAAAATCACCTGGATTCACCATACCGGAAATCATGTCGGCAAAATCCGTTGCAGCGGGGATGCCGTCCGAACATTCCGCCGCACAGATTATGATTCCCCCGGGCCGAACCACCCGAGCGGCGCAGGACAATCCCTTGACCGCCTGGTATAGGTTGAGGTCCAGGGGATATCCGCTGTTGGTGGTGATGACCACGTCAAACAAGCCATCCACCTCCTGCATGGCGGCAGCCCTGGTAAAAGCCCGTGCTCTTTCATGGACCAGAAACAGTTCCCCTGCCTGTACACTGGTAATTTCATGAAGGCTGTTGAGGGTAACATCCAGGGAAAAATGAACTCCCGCCATCGAGGCAATCTCACGGATTTCCCTATGCATGGGATTATCCTCAATGATTCCCCAGGCCGATTTTTCATCGGCAATCAAGGCCGCACTATGAATCCCCATGACTGTATCGAGGCCTGCAAGACCGGGAGCCACCATTTTGGGGCCGCCGCTGAAGCCGGCGAAAAAGTGAGGCTCTACAAATCCGGTTGTTATTCTTATGTCACTCTCGACCCAGGCCCGGTTCAGGATGACCGGTATCCCGGAAGCGGTCCGGCCGATCGATACCAGCGAATTCTCATCAGTACATACGTGGTTAATAACCCTGTACCTTTCAAGAATTCTCCTTCCCAGGATTATTTCCAGCTCATCCGGAGAGGTAGGGCGGTGGGTGCCGGTCGCAACCAGTATCCGGATACTTTCATCAGGGAGATGTTCCAGTTCAGACAGGAGAGCGGGAAGCACAGTGCCGCTTGGCATGGCCCTGGTTGAATCACAGATCGAAATTGCCACCCGTTCACCGGGCCGTGTCAATTCCGAAAGCCTGGGGCTGTTCAAGGGATGGGCAAGCACTTCCCTGACCGCATCCTGCGGATCCGGCAATCCAGGGATAAATCTTGGCTCTACGAGGGTTACTCCCCCTTCGGGGACGTCAACTTCCAGCCCCTTTTTTCCGTAAGCCAGCCTTATCTTCATCAGCATTCTCTAAAAAGGACGCTCCAGGAAAAGGGGATGCGCCCGCTGGTTCAAATGAATGCGGGTTGTCCGGACCGGCATCCCGGGAGACGGCTCTTCCGGACAACCGCATACAAAACAATGGTTAAGAAACGCTGTTTTTAAGATCAGGTCAGCTTCAGAATATTGTCCATCCTCCGCTTGATGTCTTCCAGGCGAGCCCTGTCCCCTCCCCTGACCTCGGAGGTTACCCAGCTCCTGTAGCCGGCTTTCACAAGAGCTTTTGCAATCTGCGGCCAGTCAACATCACCTTCATCGCCCATCTCAATACTGAAACCGGCTCTTGGGCCTTCCTTGTTTTCCAGTTCCCTGCTGTAGGCCTTGACGTGAACCTTGAATATCCTTTCGCCCAGGGCTTCAATCCAGTGTACCGGCCAACCATACCGGGCGATGTTTCCGCAATCGAAATAAGCTCCGATCATGGGTGATTCAAACTCGTCGATATAGCGGGCCATCTCAACAGGGCTCAGCAGAAAATTGTTCCATACATTTTCAAGAGCAATTTTAACATCCAGTTTTACGGCATAGGGAATAACCTTGCGAATCTCTTCCTGCGACTGTATGTAGGCATAGGAATAGGTTATCTCCTTATTGACCACGGCCGGGACAAGCAGCACTGTGTCAGCGCCATACAGCTTGGCCTTGTCCAGGGCCTCCTTCAACCCTGCCATTCCCTCGTCCCTTACAGCGGGATCAGGATCACTGAAGGGCTTTCTCCAGTGCACTGAATCCACCACGCCGTGTACCTTCAGGCCGGTCGCGTCCTGGGCCGCCAGGATCTCCTTGTCGTCCAGCTGGTTGGGGGCTCCTATTTCAATCCCCTCAAAACCCACTTCTTTGGCCAGCTTGAATTTGTCCAGGACGGACATCTCTTCAATCCTGATCATCCCAAAACCAATAGCTTTCTTGAAAACCTCTTCATCGGCACCGAAGGCATACGTTCCGCCTAATCCGCCAACAGCGCCAGCCGCCGTTAACCCGGCAGCGGAAATTCTTAAAAATTCCCTTCTTTTAATCTCTGAGTTCATAGCTAATCCACCTAACCTTTCCTGTGCCGAGCAGCCCCGAGGTGTGCTGGACGGCATATTATATTGAACTCCACTGAGCCCCATTTCTCACAAAAGGCTGACTCCAGCGGGGCTTCTGCGTTCACTTGCAAATTCCTCATCTAGGCTTCCTCAGGCATTGACAGGATATTGTCCATCCTGGCCTTGACATCAGCAAGCCTTTCTTTTCCGCCGCCGCTGACTTCAGAGGTAACCCAGTCCACGTAGCCGACCTTAACAAGGGCCTTTACAACTTCCGGCCAGTCGACATCCCCTTCATCACCCATCTTGATGTCAAAACCGGCCCACGGGCCTTTTTCATTCTGGACATCCCGGCTGTAGGCTTTAACGTGAACCTTGATGATCCGTTCTCCCAGGGCTTCAATCCAGTGGGCCGGCCACCCGAAACGGGCAACGTTCCCGCAATCAAAATAGGCCCCGATAATCGGATTGTTGAACTCATCAATATAGCGGGCCATTTCCAGGGGGCTGAGCAGGAAATTATTCCAGACATTCTCCAGTCCTATTTTTACTCCCAATTCTTCAGCATAGGGAAGCAGCTTCCGGATCTCTTCCTGGGACTGCTTGTAGGCAAAAGAATATGAGACTTCCTTGCTGACCACACCGGGTACCAGCAATACCACTTCAGCCCCATAGGTCTTGGCCGTATCCAGGGCCCCCTTCATTCCCTTCATTCCTTCTTCCCTGACCGCGGGGTCGGGACTGCTGAACGGATTCCTCCAGTGGCCCATATTCATGATGCTGTGGATCTCAAGGCCGGTTGCATCCTGGGCGTCCAGCACCTCCTTGTCATCCAGGTCGTTGGGGCCGGGCATCTCGATCCCTTCGAATCCAACTTCCCTGGCAAGCTTGAATTTGTCCAATACCGACAATCCATCTCCCTCGATCATTCCATAACCGACAGCCTTCTTAAAGGACTTGCCTCCGGAAGCGGTTAAGCCGCATCCCAGTCCGCCAACAACACCGGCTACCGCCATTCCGGTGGCAGTCATCTTCAAAAAATCTCTTCTTTCGATGCTTGAAGTCATTATCGTATCTCCTGTCTTTCTGATTCTGACGCCGGCACGGGCATCACTCTGGCTTTTAATGTAATTTTATTTGTATAGTCCGAATTCCGGGCCTCCCTCTCTATTATCTCCAAACAGTGCTCCAGATCAAGAAAAATTGACGATTGCCGATTAACGCTTATATGATTGTCCGATGCAGAACATGGAAGTGGAAATACTCAACCGGATTACTCCCCACAGAATAAAAATCGCGCTGTTTGACTTTGACGGGACCCTTTCCCTGATCCGCAAAGGATGGCAGGAGATAATGATCAAATTCATGACAGACACGCTTTCTGACCTGAACACCGGAGAAACTCCTGAAGAAATCTTCAGGGTAGTGGAAGATTACGTGGTGCGTCTGACCGGGAAACAGACCATTTACCAGATGATTCAGTTGGCTGATGAAATCAGTAAAAGAGGCGGAACGCCCCTGGATCCTCTGGAATATAAGCGGGAGTATCATAATCGCCTGTGGAGCCTGATCCAGGACCGGGTGGAGGGGCTGAGAAGCGGCAGGGAAAAACCGGAAGACTGGCTTCTCCCTGGAAGTATCAGCTTTCTTGATGAATTGCGCAACAGGGGGGTTAAACTGTTCCTGGCCAGCGGGACTGATGCCGAGTACGTGATTGACGAGGTCGACCTGCTGGGGCTGACACCCTACTTCAGTGAAGGGATTCATGGGGCCCAGGATGATTACCATACGTTTTCCAAAAAAATGCTGATCGATGAGCTTTTCAGGTCCTGCAGCCTGGAAGGCCCTGATATGGTGGCTTTCGGAGACGGCTACGTAGAGATTGAAGACACAAAGAAAAGAGGCGGCATTGCCATCGGCATTGCCAGCAACGAGGAGACCGGATACGGGATCAATGAATGGAAGCGGCAGCGCCTGATCCAGGCTGATGCCGACTGCATTATTCCAAATTTTCTTGCCGGAAAAGCATTGCTTCCCCTTTTGTTCCCACGAGACTGGTAGAAGGCTTCGGGCAGCATGCATGCAATGAGATGACATTTTTCCGTAATCAGGTCTGGATAATGCCGAAACCCCTGCCGAGGGCGGCAATCCAGAGATAATGGATGCGATTATGACACAGGGAAAATCAAAATATACCCGCTTTGCCAGGGAAAAGCTTCTTCTCAAGCCCCTGGCGGAGAGGGAAAACCTGCTGGACCTCTCGGTCATGGCGGACCCCGGGATTACCTGCCCGGTTGAGGATTCACGTTATTACACCCTGGCTGACAGGATTGTCGCCGCCAGGGAAAAGGGGTCAGCGTCACTTGCCCTGATGGGTGCCCACGTTATCCGGGCAGGAATGTCCCCCCTCATTATCAGGATGATGGAAGAGGGATTATTTACTCACATCGGATTTAATGGTGCCGGAGCAATTCACGACTTCGAGTTCGCGCTTATCGGCGAAACCACTGAAAGTGTTCCGCGCTACATCCGGACCGGTGAATTTGGGCTCTGGAAGGAAACAGGAATGCTCAATGACATTGTCCGTGAAGGTTCTTCCCGGGGCCTCGGATTCGGTGAATGCATCGGCAAACACATTCTGGAAAACCATCTTGACTATTCTGAATACAGCATACTGGCAGCCGGTTACAGGCTGGGCATACCTGTTACCATTCATATCGGCCTCGGATATGACATAATCCACGAACACCCTAATTGCGACGGGGCCGCCCTTGGCAGGGCTTCACTGGATGATTTTCTTATTCTTGCGGACACGGTTTCACAGCTTGAAGCAGGGGTGTTCCTGAATTACGGAACCTCGGTAATGGGCCCTGAAGTCTACCTCAAGGCCTTGTCCATGGCCCGGAACACCGCCTTCCAGGAAGGCAGGGAAATCAGGCATTTCACCACTGCGGTTTTTGACCTTGCCGATCTCGGAGACGTATCGGATACAGAACCGGAAAAATCAGAAGCCAGATATTATTTCCGCCCCCTCAAGACCATCCTGATTCGGACCGTAAAAGACGGGGGAGAGGGCTTTTATTTTTGCGGAGACCACAAACAGACCTTTCCCCAGCTTTATTCCGCCTGCATTGGTAAATAGCAGCGTTCCGGATTTTACGGCTGATGAGACGCCTTTCAAGTCTTCTGAGCGGTTGCTTTGTCTCCTGATTTGCGATAAAAATTAGCAATCATGAATATTTCCAGGCTGGAGGAAATCCTTGAGAAGATCCGGAAAACCAGAATTCTGGTGGTAGGAGATTTTTTTCTTGACCAGTACTGGAGCATTGATCCCTTGATTTCCGAAATTTCCCTTGAAACTGAACTCGAAGCCCACCAGGTGGTGGAAGTCAGGCTCAGCCCCGGGGCGGCAGGTACTGTTACCAATAACCTGGCTGCGCTGGGGGTTCAGGAGATTTCAGCTTTGGGATGCATCGGGGCGGACGGCAATGGTTTCGAAGTCGGCCGCCGCCTGAAAAGGCAGGGCGTTGGCATTGAGATGCTTTTTTCTTCAGGGCTCATCAACACCCCTGCCTACACCAAGCCGATGTTCAGACAGCCGGGAGGGAATGAGGAAAAAGAAGGCAACCGCTTTGACATTAAGAATCAAGGGCCCCTTCCCCCGACTCTGGAGGAACGGCTTTTGGAGACCCTGGAGCAGAATTTCAGCCGCTACGATGCTGTCACCGTTCTGGACCAGGTCCAGGAGAAGAATTCCGGCGTGGTGACCGAAAAGATCATCCGGCTGCTGGCTGATCTCGCCATGAAATACCCCGAGATCAAGGTCATGGCTGATTCCCGCACACGAATCAGTGAGTTCAGGAATGTCCTGATAAAACCAAATATTATTGAGGCTTCGCGGGCCGCGGGAATCAATCCGGGCGAGGATCTTCCCGGCCTGGTAACGGAAATCGGCAAGGCATGCAGGTCCCGGGTACTGATGACCCGGGGATCAGAAGGTATTACAACCTGGGACGGCAGTGAACTGGTAACCTGTCCAGCCCTGCCCGCTTCCGAGCGGATCGATATAGTAGGGGCGGGAGACAGCGTCACCGCTGCCGCTGTAAGTGCTCTGGCTGCCGGGGCCACCCTGGCCGAAGCCGCCAGGTTGGCAGTCCTGGCATCAAACGTGACCATTCACAAAATCGGTACAACCGGAACAGCAGGGCCTGAAGAAATACTGGAGAAAGCTTTTCAGTATCAGCATCTGTGCCTGGATGACTAACCTAACCTTGAATCCCGGAACAGCGGCTTTTCCTTCTGAAAGATTTCCAGGAAAAAGAAGGACCCATCCGTTTCACGCGAATATTGCGGATTTCAAGAAAAGAGGACAAAAATATCATAAAAAACGGATTGGCAAGCTGTTACTATTTGGTTTAAATATATCCGGTAACAGAAAAGTTCCGAGAGGTCGAGGGAAAAGAAAACCTCACTTGCCGTGAGGAAAAATAGAGGTGGCAGCACCGGGGGGAAGGGAGATCACCGGGATCAATTGAGTTCATACCCTGATATCAGCCGCGATTAGTTTTCTGGAGCCATTTAGAATTTGGTTTTTTGGTTTTAATGAAGTTCACTTTTATCCGTCAGGGTAATGGCTGGCCGCCAGCCGCGGAAACCTGACAATTCAGGGCATCTGAACAGCCTTGAAAAAAGAAAGGATCGATTATGAATGATTTTATAAACAGAAGGAATTTTTTGCAGAAATCTTCCGCACTGGCATTGGGAAGCACCCTGGTTGGATCAGGGTTGGTCAACAGTGGATGCAATGCGGCGCCTGAAGGAGGAGCTGAATTGATCAAGGGGGCCTGTATCGGAGTCCTTCCCCGTGACATCAGCGTGATGGAGAGGTTTCAGATGGCAGCTGAAGCCGGCTTTAAAGGCATTGAGCCCAATACCCTGAAAACTCCCGAGGAAGTGGAGGAATATAGAGCGGCTGCCGAAGCCACCGGACTCAAGATCATATCCATTATGAACTCGGACCACTGGCGCTATTCCCTTACCGACAATGATCCGGAAGTGGTCCAGCAGTCCGTGGCGGGAATCAAAACCTCCCTGCAGAATGCCAAAGACCTTGGGGCCGACACGGTACTCCTGGTTCCCGGAATTGTAACGGCCCAGGTCAGGTACGCCCAGGTCTATGAACGCTCCCAGAAACAAATCAGGGAGCTGCTCCCTATGGCTGAAGAGCTGGGCGTGGTAATCGGAATTGAAAATGTCGGTAACCGATTTCTCCTCAGCCCCCTCGAATTCGCTCAGTACGTTGATGATTTCAACAGCCCTTACGTGAAGGCCTATTTTGACGTAGGAAATGTAACCAGTTACGGATTCCCGCAGGACTGGATCAGGACCCTGGGAGACCGCCTGGTCAAGGTCCATGTCAAGAAGTTTGAGCCCGGCAGGGAACATCAACCCTTTGACCCGGAAGACCGGAGAACCCAGGGCATTGACTGGCCGGATGTGCGGCAGGCCCTCGAAGAGGTCAGCTACAAGGGCTGGATGACTGCAGAGGTAAGGGGTGGAGACCAGGCACAGATCAACGAGATCAGTGCCCGCATGGACAAAATCGCTGCCGGCGAAGAACCGATACCGGAAGACGAATTTGTAAAAGAAAGCTCTTAACCTGTTCCTGTACAAAGCAAAAAAACAAGAACCAGGGCTATTCCTCCCGCGGGAGGAATAGCCCTGTAAAAGCTTCGAGTCAGGCCCTTGCCTGTTTACGCCCCTTCCACGCCTCAAAATCTACCAGGTGCTCCTCCAGC
>CAZOGT010000065.1:0-12155 GCA_964579015.1 uncultured Acidobacteriota bacterium
ATTCTGTCCTCTCAACTGCGGATCCGATCACCGCCCTGCGGGGAAGATTCCACCATCTCGGCAGGTACCCGGTGATGCCCACCTTCCATCCCGAATACCTGCTTCACAATCCCGGGGCGAAATCCCAGGTATGGCAAGACATGAAAATGGTCCGGGAAAGGCTCAGGTCCAGGTGAGGATTTCCGGCTCCCGGAAGGGATTCGAGGATTGCCGGAGGGCTGCGCGGCAACCCTTTGCTTTATTGGGCACTTGAGAGTGATGCTTTATCGGCAGGCGAAATTTCTGTATACATCACGTTCATCCGGCTGCAACGGCAGCCGGCATCAACCGGAGCTCCAATCAGATGAATAAGGATCCGCACACTCCGGACAAGGGACATAAGGCAGGTAATCCCGGGGCCGGCACCATGGTAGTGTCGGTAGCCGTTCCGCTCGGTGCCGGAAACCTTTTTTCCTACGATGTCCCCGACAGGCTCAAAGGCCTCGCGGTTCCGGGGGTCAGGGTGCTGGTCCAGTTCGGCAGGAGGCATCTGGTCGGCCTGGTTACCGGGTATGAGGAGGAATGCGCCCTGGAGAACCTTAAGCCTTTACTCTCGGTTCTTGACCGGGAGCCGGTCATGCCGAAAGGACTCCTGGAACTGGGCAAATGGCTCTCCTGGTATTACATGGCACCCCCGGGAGAGATGTTCAGGTGCATGCTTCCCCCCGGCCTCCTGGCGAAAAAGGCCTCCCCTGATGACAGCCGGGCCAGGCATTGGCCGGTAAGGGAACAGGATGCAATCGTAACGGTGCGTGAATCGGAAACGGGAATTCTGACCGGAAGGCAGGACGAAATCCTCAGGATTATTGCCGGACTGGGCCTCCCCCTGCTGAGGGCCGGGCTGGCCCGGCGGCTCGGCTGCAGCGAAGGGCTCCTGAATGCCCTGAGGGAAAAAGGGGTGATAGAAATTGCGAAAATTCCCATAGACCGGTCACCATGGGACAGGGCGGAAACTGATGATGCCATGAGGCATGAATTGAGCAGAGAACAGGAAAGGGCACTGGATGAAATCAACAGCTTCACGTCCAGGGCTGAGTACAAAAGCGTTCTTCTTCATGGCGTGACAGCCTGCGGGAAAACAGAAGTTTACCTCAGGGCTATTGAAAGAGTCCTGGAACAGGGCCGCACCGCCCTGACCCTGGTCCCGGAGATAGGGCTTACGCCCCAGGTTTCCCGATTGTTTCGGTCCAGGTTCGGGGGAGAAGTGGCCATCCTGCACAGCCGGCTCTCTTCCGGTGAACGATTTGACCAGTGGCGGCAAATAAGGAGTGGGAGTGTCAGGGTGGTAGTCGGGACCAGGTCCGCGGTATTTGCTCCCCTTGAGAATCTCGGCCTTATCATTGTTGACGAAGAGCATGATTCCTCTTACAAGCAGGGTGATCAGCCCCGCTACAACGGCAGGGATGCCGCCCTGAAAAGAGGGCAGCTTGAGGGTTCAGTAGTGATTCTCGGGAGCGCCACCCCCCAGCTGGAGACCTACAACAATGCCCGGCAGAGAGGGCTGCACCATTATATTACCATGAAGGAAAGGATTCTTTCCCGTCCTCTCCCGGAGGTGAGCGTAGTGGATATGTGCGAGGAGTTCCGGCGTCACGGCAGGGATTCCGCGCTGTCCGAGACACTCAGAGAAAAGATCAGGATAAGGCTTGAACAGAAGGAGCAGGTTCTGGTTTTTCTGAACCGGAGGGGTTATGCCGCCATGGTGCTATGCCGAACCTGCGGATACACGGAATGCTGCGAGAATTGCAGTATCAGGCTTACTTATCACCAGGAACGTAATCTTCTGGTCTGTCATTACTGTGGATTTTCCAGGAAGGCGCCTCGTATCTGCCCCCAGTGCGGGAAGCAGTATATCCATTATCACGGGGACGGGACTGAAAAGGTCCAGGAGGAGCTGGAAGCCCTGTTTCCCGGGGCTGCCATAGACAGGCTTGACAGGGATACAACCAGGCGTAAAGGAGGCTTCGATGCAATCCTCGGCCGGTTCAGGAGGAGTGAGACCGATATCCTGATCGGAACCCAGATGATCTCCAAGGGACATGATTTTCCCGGAGTCACCCTGGTAGGGGTCATCAGCGGAGACCAGAGCCTTGGACGGCCTGATTTCAGGGCCGTGGAAAGGACTTTTCAGCTTCTCACCCAGGTTTCCGGAAGGGCTGGAAGGGGGGAGAAGGCCGGGGAGGTTGTAATCCAGACCTTCAACCCGGGGCATTACGGAATCCAGAGTGCCCTGGATCAGGACTTTGAACTGTTCGCCAGAAAGGAGCTTCTGACGAGGCGGCGTTTTTCTTTTCCCCCTTACGTGGCTTTGGCCAACCTGATAATAAAGGGGAGGAATGCCGGGACAGTCAGTGACAGGGCTGGAGAGCTTGCCCGGATTCTGCGGCTGCTGGTCCGCGAGGATTTCGCTGATTACGGGATCAGGGTGTTCGGTCCAGCGCCTTCAGCCCTTGAAAAACTGGAAGGGGATTTCCGCTACCAGGTAATCGTCAAGTCTGTTGACAGGATGCAGCTTCATGCCCTTGTCGAGAAGGCCTTTGTCCGCATTAAGGATTTAAATATCAATACTTCAGGTATTTATGTGGATATCGACCCGGTGGACCTGATGTGATGGCGAAAAGATTTCAACCCCTCAACCGGTTGCTGATGAATGGATGGAGTGCAAATGCTTACCATTCTTCCGCGCTTATTGCATCCATGGGAAGGCCATGTTCTTCAACAACGCGGCTCAGGCGGTCAAAATAGAGTACCGCCGCCTTGCCGATCAGGAAGGTCCAGGTCCCGGCCAGTGATACCGATATCAGGGTCTGGTGTCGGGGAAATCTTTCCTTGAGGTGAATCCCCCCTTCGCGGACCAGCATCCCGGAGGCCAGAACCGGAAGCAGTTCCCTCGCCCTTACCCGGTTCACGCTGAAACCGAAAACCCTGGCTATCTTGAGGATCATTGCTGTCTGGATTCCCGAAATCGGCAGGATGTCACTGATCGGTATGGGGATGGCCCCGACAAGTCCGGCACTGACTGATGCCTGGGTAATGATACTGTCGCAGACTGAGCGCCTGAATCCCGGCAGGGTACTGGTCAGCGGAAACAGGGCTTTGGGATGCATGGTGGTAATCACCTTGAGGAGCCGGTTGACGGAATCAATTCTTGAAGCGGAAAAGGGGAAAATCTGGACTCCCAGCAGTTTTCTGGCCTCTGAAGCGATCTTTTTCGGACTCTCTACCAGATCCGCTTTGTTGAGTACCGCCAGGTAAGGCTTACCCAGGGATGCGAGACGTTCCGACATCTCGACTGTGGCTTCTGAAATCCCGTATCTTGCATCCAGCACCAGGAGAAGGATATCCGCTGACTGCAGTTCCTCCGGGAGGCTGCTCTCTGACCTGTATCCCAGGTATTCATCGAGACCCTGGGTATCAACTATGAAAAAGATGGGATTTTCAGCTGCCGGAGACCCTCCCCTGATAGTATGGAGCAGCGTTTCCTTCCCGGCATCGGCAGGACCAACCAGGGCAATCTTCAGCCATTTCTGCGAACGCAGTCCCTCCCACTGGCGGGCTACAAGGCCCAGAACCCTGCTCAGCATGTCTCCCTGGCCCGGAACAGCTTTCATCATTTCCCGAAGCCTGAACTTGATATCTTCGGGGAAAAAGGCAGCGCATTGCTCAAGAAAATCGAGCAATTCAGGTGCGGCCAGGTCCCCAATATTGTCAAACACGCGTTCTTTTGGTTTGATTCCATTTTCTGAATTCATAAGTTACCTAATCAGACCACTCCAATCTCGGCCAGGAAGGAGGTAGTGAAATCGCCCTCCACAAACCTGGGATGATTGATTATCTTTTTCTGCAGTGGTATCGAAGTGTCAATCCCCTCAATAATAAACATGTCGAGGGCCCGGTTCATCCGGGCAAGGGCTTCTTTTCTGTCGCTGCCGTAGGCAATCAGCTTGGCTACCAGGGAGTCATAATGACTCGAAACCAGCCAGTCCTGGTAGATAGTCGAGTCTACCCTGATTCCCGGTCCTCCAGGTGGATTGTAGGCTGTGATCAGCCCCGGCGAAGGCCGGAAAGTCTCAGGATGCTCAGCGTTGATCCTGCATTCAATTGCGTGCCCCGCAAAGGTCACTTCCTCCTGGGTAAAACTCAGCGGATTCGACGATGCGATGGCGATCTGTTCCTTGACAATGTCCAGCCCGGTTATGAATTCCGTTACCGGGTGTTCCACCTGGATCCTGGTATTCATTTCAATGAAGTAGTATTTCCCGTCCTCGTCAAGCAGGAATTCAACGGTTCCGGCACTCTGGTAACCGAGAGTCTTTATCGCATCCACTACCTGCCTGCCAAGCTTGTTTCTTACATCTGCAGGGACCACGGGACTTGGTGATTCCTCAATCAGTTTCTGGTGTCTCCTCTGGATGGAACACTCCCTTTCCCCGAGATGTACGGCATTTCCGTGTTCATCCGCGAGAATCTGAAATTCAATGTGGCGGGGATTCTCCAGGTATCGCTCCATGTAGACATCGGATTTCCCGAACGCGCCCAGGGATTCAGACTGGGCCATGGCAAGAGATTCCTGCAGGTCCACGGGATTTCGGACTATCCTCATTCCGCGGCCCCCTCCGCCTGCCGAGGCCTTGATAATCAGGGGAAATCCAATGGCTTCGGCTTCTTTCAGCACAGCCTTGCTTCCGGTGTCGGTCACCTGTTCTGATCCGGGAACAACCGGCAGCCCGGCTTTGCTGATTTTGTCCCTGGCCCTGGCCTTGTCTCCCATCAGCTGGATCATTTCAGGAGTCGGACCGATAAACTTGATCCCGCAGGTTTCGCAGACATCAGAAAAATAGGAACTTTCCGCCAGGTATCCGTAACCGGGGTGGATGGCATCCACATTGGTGATTTCGGCTGCGCTGATAATTGCCGGTATGTTCAGGTAGCTTTCATAGCTCCTGGCCGGGCCGATACAGACGGCTTCATCAGCGAAACGCACGTGGAGAGACAACTGGTCGGCTTCTGAATAGACCGCGACAGTTTTTATTCCCATTTCCTTGCAGGCGCAAATAATCCTGAGTGCGATTTCACCCCGGTTCGCTACCAGTACCTTGTTGAACATATGTGAATCCCGCCTGAATCCTAATCTAAACGAATCTTGAACAGTGGTTCGCCGTATTCCACCGGCCTGCCGTTTTCAACCAGTACTTTTATAATTTCACCTGAGACGTCACACTCGATCTGGTTGAAAATTTTCATGGCTTCAATAATACATAAAACCGAGGAGGGGGTTACCCGTGATCCGACTTCAACAAGAGGGTCGGCATCAGGCTTGGGGGTCAGGTAAAAGGTCCCTACTATCGGGGCCCTGAAAAGATGGATCCCTTTTTCTTCGGTTTCGGCGGCAGGGGAGGAAGACGGTATTGCTGCCGGAGAAGAAGGCGGAACCTCCCTGATAACCCCCGGGTCTACCTGATTAGCGGATGACTTTTTGATCTTTATTCTGACACCCGATTGTTCCATCTCGAATTCGTCAATTGTGGAACCCTGGATGATTTCCAGCAGTTCTTTGATTTCACTATTATCCATTGAAACCCCTTTGCTTCAGGAACATGCTGTTTGCACATTATTTTCTGTTCTGAGATACGTAAGGATAGCATAGATTAACGCGAAAAGTGAGATGCGGAAGGGTGCCGCCCTGCTCATGCCCGGTCATGGAAACAGGAAATTGCCCGGAGGGCCCTTCGCCGGTATAAAAACCATAATTACAAGGGCCCCGGAGCAGGAAAGGTATCCTGAATGGTTAACCCGCATATTGCACATGACACCCTGCTGCGGGCCAAGATGCCGGCTTGGAACAACCGGGAGGATTGGGGGCTATTCAATAATCTTGGTGGTAATGAAAAACAGAATCTCCCTGGTGTCCTTGTCCTTGGTGCTTTTCCGGAAGAGGTTGCCGATTACAGGAAGGTTGCCTAATCCGGGGACCTTGTTTTCACTGTCGCTGGTGGACTCTACATAGGTGCCTCCAACCACGGTGGTCCCGCCATCGGGAACAATCACCTGGGTCTGGGATTCGCTGGTGTAAATCGTGGGAATCCCCATAACTGTCTGGGTGAAATCCGGCTGGCTGTTCTCCACCCGGATGGCGAGATAGACAACTTCTTCTTCAGTAATTCTCGGGGTGACTATCAACTGCAGGGCTGCAGTTTCATACCTGACCGTAGTGGTGTAATTCTGCTGCACCGGAATAGGTATCTTTGCGCCCTGGGTAATCCTTGCTTCAGCATTGTTCTGGGCGCTTACTTTGGGCTTGGAGAGCATCCGGGCCTCTCCCCGGGCTTCGCCGGCTGACAGGGTTGCATCCAGCTTGAGCACATCTATTGTCTTGCCGGTCGAAAACCCAACCAGCCCGAACTGTTTTTCGTCAGAGACCGGGAGGGTGTATCCTGCTCCACCGGTATTCCTGTCATTGGGACGGCCGCCGATAAGGAGCCCGAATTCAAACCCGATTTCGCGGGAGAAATTAGTTGTCACCTCTACGATTCTTGCTTCGATTTCAACCTGGCGTTCAGGCTTGTCCAGCTCAGCGATCAATCTGTCTATTTTTTCAATCCCTTCAGCAACATCAGTTACCACCAGGGTATTGGTTCGGGGATCAACATTAATCTGTCCCCTGATCGAGAGCTGTTCCTCGAACGTGGTTAACAGGTTTTCAGCGGTTGAGAAATCGAGATGACGGGTTACTGTTATGGTGTCCTTAGCCATGAAAGATGCGTCTTTCAGGGCTTTCACCGCATCTTCTTCATCCTTGAGTGTTCTTTTTGTGGAAATCCTTATCAGGTTTCCCTGGATGGTCCTGACCAGCCCATGGCTGCTCAGGACGGCATCAAAAAGCTGGTCCCAGGGAACCTGCTCAACGTTGATGGTCAGGCTGCCCTGAACATCAGGGTCAATCAGGATGTTTATCCCGCTGATTTCAGACAATGCCCTGAAAAAGTCAACCAGGGAGACACTAATCAGTTTCAGTGATATCGGGTCTCCGGAATATTCCGGAGACCCCGGATGCACTTCTCCGGGGCTTTCCTGACCCTGTAGAGAAGCCGGAAGGTTCACAGCCGGAATTCCCCCGGTCAGCAGCCCTGAAAGGACTAATGAAATAATTAATATCAACAACTTTTTATTCATGGCAAAACCTGTTTTTCTGAGCTGTTAAAGGGTTTGGTCACCTTGAATGTCGTTTTCCTGCCGTCACTGGTCTCTTCAGTTCTGGAAAAGATGACCCCTTCCTCATTGACTTCCTCGAGAACTCCGTCAAAAAGGGGGCTTCCCGGTTCAGCTATGTAACTCCCTCCATCAATCCCTTTCAGCACAATAACTTTTTTTGTATTACCAATCGCCACCCCCGCGACCGAGACTTCAGAAATCAGAAGTCCGGGCAATCCTGGAGGCCGATCTTCGAGAGGCGGCGGCGGGACTACCTTGGTACGGTCCTCCTCCCTGATGTTCAGGAGGCTCATAAAGGGGTCCCTTTTCCCAATCCCGGCATAGCTACCGGTTTTTATTTCCGTAACCTGGGCCTCGTCCTGCTCCGGGGGAAGGGCCTCCTGGCCCGGCAGGCCGGCAGCAGGCATTGACAGGCAGATCATGATCACTGCCAGAAGCGGTGTTCCGGTTATGCCTTTCATGAATTCAGAACCGAATCGTCTATTCAATGTAAACATAAGTATTTGCCTTGCAGGTGGCCCGTATGGTCTTGTCCGGCCTTGGGTTCTCCGTGATACCTTGAATCTCTAAATCCTCAATGCTGATGATTCTCGAGAAATTTCCGGTCTTCTCAAAAAACATGCTCAGGTTATGAAAGGATCCTTCCATGGTCAGCTGAATCGGCCAGGCTTCATAATATTCATGTTCTACCGAAGCTCCGGGAGTGAACCCCGTCAGCTGAAGCCCCGCATCAATTGCCATTTGATGGGTCTGGCGAATGACTGCCGGGGTCTCCCTTCGGTCGGGGAGCATTTCCTGCAACTCCGCCAGCTGTTGGTTGATAACGGTAACTTCTTCCTTTAAACGGGTCAGTTGCCCGATGTACTGCTGGGCAGCGGCAACCTTGATATCCAGAAGCCCTATTTCAGCTTCAACTGCAGCCAATTCATTTTTGACGGGGACGGTGTAGTAGTAGTAAAAAATTCCGCAGGAGATAAGGACTATTACCGCCAGGATCAGAATATTCTTGTCTGTGGAAAGATTTGCCGCCGCCATTATTCTTCTGCCCCGCTTTCTCCTTCACTTTCAGCTCTGGTCTCATGGATTTGACAGCTCAAGTCAAATTCGATGCTTGATCCGGATTCCCTGGCTTCCCAGTAATTGATTTCCACACTGGTAAACGGCGGAGTCCGCTCCAGAACTTCAATCAGGTCTGCTATCGATGGAACGTCCAGGGCATGACCCTGCAGGGAAACGAAAGGACCCTCTTTGGCAAGCCTGGTGAGCCAGATTTTTGATCCTGAGGAAACACCCGTAATCAGGGAATTCATCAGGGATAGAGGGTCTCTCTGGTTGTCACGCAGATCTTCAATGGCGTTGATCCTCTTTACTGCAAGATCCTTTATTTCTTGAAATTTTTCGGCTTCAGCCTGGATTGCCGCCAGCTGAGCGGACTGCTCCTGCAGTTCACTCCTGCGGGTGGATGCTTCTGCCAGACTGCTCTTGGCTTCCCAGTGGAAGTAATACGCCAGGCAAACCGCCAGGATCATTACAGCATAAGCCAGAAACCTGAGATTGGATTTATCAGGAGACTTGAAAAAACTTTTCTGCCTTTTTCTCCTGAGCTTTTCTTTTTCCAGCAGGTTTATGTTGACCATTTAACATCCGTTTCTTTCTGTCAGGGGAAGGATCAGTATCCTCTCATTGCCAACCCGGTTGATACAGCATATTCAGGCCCCAGTTTCGCCCAGCCCGAATGAGACCTCATCCTATCACTAAGTTTGATCTTCCGAAAAGGATCCAGGATGTTGACCTTTAGATTCAGGTCCTTTGCCAGGTGTTCCTGCAAGCCGCTGGTCTGGCAGGCTGCGCCGCACAGGTATATGCAGCTGATCTGGTGTGATTCGGTGGTGGTCCTGAAAAAATCTATAGTCTTTTCGATCTCCATGCTGAGCTTGTCTGAAACCTCCTCAAGCGAGGCTTCCAGCAGGGGCTGGTTGCCTCCTTCCTCCATTGGATTCTTCTTTATCTTCTCAGCCTCTTCATAGGAGATCTCAAGTTTCTTCTGCAGGGCCTCCGTATAGGAGTCCCCTCCAATTGAGATATCCCTGGTGTAAAGGAATTCCTTTCCCCTTACAATTGATACGTTCATCTGACTGGAACCGATGTTCAGCAGTACAGTGGTTTCGGCTGAAGCTGTCGGGTAATTAAACCTGAAGGCGTTATGAATCGCAAAGGCATCAACATCCACCAGGACCGGTTTTTTCCCGGCAAGTGAGATGACGTTGGCATAGTCGGCAATTTTGTCTTTTTTTGCGGCTACAAGGATAACTTCCAGCCCATTGCCTTCCGGATTTTTCCCAATTATCTCGTAGTCGAGGTTCACGTCGGAAAGATCGAAAGGAATATACTGTTCGGCTTCCCACTGGATGGAATTGGCCAACTCTTTTTCGTTAAGGACAGGCAGGAAAATCCGTTTGACAATAACAGAGCTGCCCGAAACCGAGGTGGCGACCTTATTGGTCTTGACCGGATGTTTCCTGAATATCTCTTCGATGGCTTCGGATACCGGTATCTTCGCCAGTATGGAACCATCCACAATCGCATCCCTTGGAAGTTCGGCCTGGTCGCAGTACTCCAGAAGAAACCCGTCCTTGCCTGACCTGGTTAGATTGACCAGTTTCACTGATGAGGTGCCGACGTCAATCCCGATCTGATTTCTCTTTTTTCCGGAAAACTTGCTTAAAAATTTCATAAAAGTTTCATTTTACTTTCATTTATCGGATATCGACCTGACAAAATTCTACTATATACCACTGGAAAAATGAATATTTAAGCTCTTTTTCAGAGGCAAAGCCTGTTTATACAGCCCATAATATCCCATCAAGGATGTTAATCCTGTCACATTAGAATCGTCCTTGTCACCGGCCAAGTTATGGATACAATAACGCCGGTTGTTAAAAATAAGCGAAAAAAAGCCTGAAATCCTTGAACTTTTTGCCTGAATGTATTAATTTTTCCACCTCGAACATTTATATAGGAGTTTTGGCTTTGCTTGAAGATCATCGGGCTTTTCAAGGTGATCTTTGAACCGGATTAGTGTAAACTACAAAATCTCACCTGTTTGCAGGCCTGAGACTTGACATAACTGCTCTGATTTAGTAATTTTCCCGTTTTTTACAGGTGAAGAATCGAAGGACACGAGGCATGAAAACATTTTTACCTCAGATTGATGATCTTGAAAGGGCCTGGCATGTGGTTGATGCCGAAGATCAGGTGCTTGGCCGGATGGCAACCCGCATTGCATCCTTTTTGATGGGAAAGGAAAAGCCGATTTATACGGATTTTCTTGATACCGGAGACTTTGTTGTAGTAGTAAATATAGACAAAGTAAGACTTTCCGGGAAAAAGTGGGAAGATAAATTCTACTATTCCCATAGCGGCCGTCCAGGAGGTCTCAAGCAGATTTCCGCTGCAAGGCTGATGGAAAAGAATCCCGACCGGGTGATAAGGCATGCAGTAAAGGGAATGCTGCCCAAGAATAAGTTAGGCAAACAGATGTTGAAACGTCTTAAGGTCTATACCGGACCTGAGCATCCCCACAGCGCTCAGAAGCCGCAGACTTTGACCTTTTGAGGAGTGTGAACGTTGGACAAGATTCAGTATTACGGAACAGGTAAGCGTAAATCTTCCACGGCGAGAGTCTTTTTAACCCCGGGTACAGGCCAGGTCGTCATCAACAGCATTGACTACCAGCAGTATTTCCAGGGGAAAACCCAGCAGGGGATCATTCTTCAGCCGTTGAAGATAACAGATAATCTGGAAAAATTTGATTTATACATAAACGTAGCCGGGGGTGGTTTTACCGGACAGGCCGGAGCCGTAAGACATGGGGTTACCAGGGCTCTCCTCGAGTTCGACCCTGAATTGAGACAGACTCTCAAAAAGGCGGGGTTCGTGACCAGAGATTCAAGGATCAAGGAACGGAAAAAGTACGGACAACCTGGCGCCCGGAAAAAGTATCAGTTCTCTAAGAGATAAGTTAGGAGGAAACGCTTGAGCGCGATTTCGATAAAACAGCTTCTGGAAGCTGGTGTGCATTTTGGTCATCAGACAAGCCGATGGAATCCGAAAATGAAGGAATTCATTTTCGGTGAACGTAACGGCATCCACATAATCGATCTGCAACAGACGATGAAGCTGTTTAAAGATGCTGTAGATTTTATGACTGATCTGGGGGCCCAGGGTAAAGATGTTCTCTTCGTTGGAACAAAGAGACAAGCCTTGGAGTCGATTGAAGAAGATGCCCTGCGGTGCGGAATGCACTACATTACAACACGCTGGCTGGGCGGATTGCTTACCAATTTTGGGACCATTCAGAAAAGCATAAAACGCTACAAAGAACTGGAATCAATGAGGGACGAAGGCTTCTACGACAGACTTTCCAAGAAGGAAGTAGCTCAGCTGGAAAGGGAGCGGAAGAAGCTGGATAAGAATTTACGCGGTATCCGGAACATGAATCGTCTGCCGGATGCTCTGTTCATAATCGATTCAGACAAGGAAGATATCGCAGTCAAAGAAGCCAGTAAACTCGGTATTCCGGTTGTTGCTGTTGTCGACTCAAACTGTGATCCTGACCAGATTGATTACATTATCCCTGGTAATGACGATGCATTGAGATCCATAAAACTGTTTACATCCACTATAGCTGATGCTGTGATGGCCGGAAGGTCAATCTGGGATGCTAAACAAGCCGAGGAAAGAGCTGCTCGTGAGAAGGCTGAAAAGGAAGAGGCTGTAAGACTTGCCGCTGCCCGTGATGCCGCCAGGAAAGCCAAGGAAGAGGCTGCAAGAATAGCTGAAGCCGCAGCCGCAGCCCAGGCCGAGAAGAAGGCCGCAGCCAAGGCAGCGGAGAAGCCCGCGCC
>CAZOGT010000066.1:0-11870 GCA_964579015.1 uncultured Acidobacteriota bacterium
ACACCAGCGACAAGTCCGGTTAAACAGGAATTCTTAAACATTTTGATAACTCCACCTATGGTTTTATTTGCCCCGGATACCATGCCGCTGCTCCCCATCCTTTTCAGAATCGCCCGACCATTCCCGAAAGGGCTTCTTTTGCTCTCATCAGGATCCGGGCTCTGGAATGCCAACGCCCAGAAGCTTGAACAGTATCCGATCTTAAGGCTGCTAATAAGGTACCCTGATTCGTTGATCGAATCAATATACCGGACCAGATGATCCCTGTAACCCGAACCTATAAAAATCTCCGTTTTTCCAAGCCCGGCGGCCGCTTTTTCTGGTTTCAATCAGGATAAAGGAGTATCCTTGGATTCTAGGTGGAGCTGCTTCAAAGTTACTTTTTAAAGCTGGAGATCCAGAGTAAATAAAGCACTTAGTTAAAAAGATTAAGGACCAAAACAGATAGTCTGGAAAGAATGGAAGTGACTGGGTCAAATCAATCCGCACGAGTGAGCTTCAGCTTCCCGCCTTCTCTTCCGGATAATCTTTTTAAAAATCCCCGATCCTGGTTTGGAGAATGTAAAAATGACGATAAGCCTTGAATCGCTGCACGGGTGTATTGAACAAAACGTAAAACCTGAAAAAGCAGAACTGGTCAAAAGCATTGCCGAGCTGATTTCCAGTGAAGCCCCTGATGAGTTCACTGAAGGATTCACAGTCGAACATTTTTGTACGTTGGCAGGAAACATCCTGGATACACTGCAGGAGACAGCCAAAAGGCAGCCTCTGGTAAAAATATTCAACCCCTCCCGGGAAACTGACAAGTGGACCTCTGAACACACGGTCCTTGAAGTCTGTCTGCCTGACAGGCCGTTCCTCCTTGATTCGATAAAAATGGGCCTTAAGCGAAGCGGAATCGGCCTGCAGAGCTATATCCATCCGGTTTTTGACTTAAAGCTCGACCAGAAAGGAAGGATCAGGGAGGTATTCTCCCACCAGGGAAGGAGCGGCAAACTCTCTTTTTCCTATGAGCTCTTCCTGTTGAACAGGATTTCAGACCCCCGCATGCTTGCCGAAATTGTTGAGAAGGTTAACCTTATCCTGCTCGACGTTGTCCGGGCTACCGACGACTATGATGCCATGCGGGGAAAATGCCTCGGCATTGCCAAGCGGATCAGGGCGCTTCCCCGCCTTTTACCCCCTGGAAAGCTGCCGGAAAGCGAGGAAAAACTTGAGGAGTATGCCCAGTTTCTCGAATGGCTGGACGATGGAAACTTCGTCTTCCTCGGATATCGGGATTACCTTTTCCTGAGAAACAACGGGATTACCTCTGTAACTGTTAATTCGGGCTCAGGCCTGGGAATTCTTGTTGATGAAAAATCAAGCAAGTATTTCGAACCTGTCCCTGTCTCGAAACTGCCTGTCGAACTGCAGCAAAGGCTTGAAACAGTCCCGTTACTGCAAGTCACCAAAACAAACGCAGAATCAACTGTTCACCGGCCTCCGCGGATGGACTACATCGGAATAAAAAAATACGACCAGCAGGGGAGAGTAACCGGAGAGGAGCGCTTTCAGGGGCTTTTTACCCTGAAGGCATTCTCTACTTCCAGTGAAAAAATCCCCCTCCTGAGAGGGAAGCTGCAGGAAGTGCTGAACCTTAACAGGGCGAGGCCCCATTCCCATGATTTCAAACAGATTGTCAATACATTCAATTCCATTCCAAGGACCGATCTTTTCTGGCTCGCTCCTGAGGATCTCCACAAAGACATCAGGAAAATCATGGATGTCCAGCAGGATTCCGATGTCAAGGTGATGTTCCGGGCCGATCCCCTGCACCGGGGATACGCGGTAATGATCCTGATGCCGAGGGACCGGTTCAACTCGGATGTCAGGCAGCGAATCCACGGGTATCTTGCAAAGGAACTGGAGGCCACCCGGGTCATTTACCAACTGGCACTGATAGGAGATGAAGAGGCCAATTTCAGAATTCATTTCTTCCTTACCAGCAAGGTGCCCTACGGGAGTATCGACATTGAGAGCATAAGCAGGGAAATCAACCGCCTGACCCTGAACTGGGATGACTATCTGCGTGAAAGCCTTTCCGGTGAACTGGGTGCGGAGGGGTCAAGGCTTGCAGCCAGGTACTCTCCGCTCCTGCCAGAAGGATACAAGGCTGAGATTTCCCTGCAGCAGGCATTACGGGACATCCAGAACCTTGAAAAACTGGCCGCGGTTTCGCCCATCCTGGAAATGTCAAACCCCCACATAACCGATGACCCCCTGTCATCAACCCACCTGACAATATATCATCGGGGAGCCGATATTCCGCTCAGCCGGATTTTCCCTATATTGAAGAACATGGGGCTTGAGGTGCTTGAGCAGATATCCTACCAGATCCCGACCCCGGACCAGGCCAGTACCATAGACATCTTCAGGGTATTAGGCCCATCAGGCCGGGCAGTTAACCTGAAGCGGGACGGTTCAAGGCTGCAGGAAGCGATCCTGGATGTACTCAATGAAAAAATCGGCAGTGACCGCCTGAACACGCTGGTCCTGACAGCAGGGCTTTCATCCAGGCAGGTATCAATGCTGCAGGCTTACAGGGGCCACATTTTCCAGTTAAAGCCTGCCACCAGCGTAACATTTGTCACTTCAACCCTTCTCGATTTTCCCGACTGCTGCCATGCCCTGGTGGATTGCTTTGACGCCAGATTCAATCCAGGGGCGGGCAGGAACAGGCAGGAAAAAATTGAAGCAGCTGATAGCAGGTTCCAGTCCGCCATCAACAAGGTATCGTCGCTTCCCCAGGATGAACTTCTCAGGTTCCTCCACAGCCTGATTACAGAAACCAAGCGGACCAACTTTTACCTGGACAAGGATTACCTGAGTTTCAAGGTTGCTTCCAGGAACCTTTCCGGCATACCGGATCCCAAGCCTTTCCGGGAAATATTTGTTTTCAGCCCCGACGTGGAAGCAGTACACCTCAGAGGCGGGAGGATCGCCCGGGGAGGGATCAGGTGGAGCGACAGGCCTGATGACTTCAGAACAGAGATTCTGGGACTCGTCAAAACCCAAATCACAAAAAACGCTTTAATAGTTCCCACCGGGTCCAAAGGAGGCTTCGTGCTCAAACGCCCTCCCCAGGACCGGAAAAAGATAAAAAGTTACGTAGAAAAACAATATAAAACGTTTATCCGGGGACTCCTGGACCTGACGGACAACATTGTAAATGGAGAAACAGCATCCCCTCCCGGACTGGTTATTTATGACGAACCAGACCCATACCTGGTGGTGGCGGCCGACAAGGGAACCGCAACCTTCAGTGACCTGGCCAACAGCATCAGTGAAGAATATGATTTCTGGCTTGGGGACGCATTTGCCTCCGGCGGCTCCCATGGTTATGACCACAAAAAGGAAGGGATCACCGCCAAGGGAGCCTGGGAATGTGTGGTCCGCCATTTCCGGGAGATGGGTCTTGACGTCCACCACGACGAGTTCACGGTGGCCGGTATTGGGGACATGTCCGGAGACGTTTTCGGAAACGGGATGATCTACACAGACAAAATCAGGCTTTTAGCGGCTTTCAACCACCGGCACATATTCCTTGACCCGGAGCCTGATGCCGCCGCAGGATTCGAAGAACGGATGCGCCTCTTCAAGGACCCTTCCCTGGGCTGGAATGATTACAACCGGAGCCTCATCAGCGAGGGAGGCGGTGTCTTTGAAAGGGAATCAAAATCAATAACAATATCTTCGCGGGTACAGGCCATGCTGGGGACCGACCAGCCCGAATTGAGCGGACAGGAAATCATCAGGAGCATCCTGAAGATGGAGGTGGACCTGCTCTGGAACGGGGGGATCGGGACCTATGTCAAGGCATCTACTGAGCATGACAGCGAAGTAGGGGACTCCGCCAACAATGCGGTCCGCATCAATGCCACGGAACTGAGGGCTAAAGTGATCGGCGAGGGGGGTAATCTCGGCCTCACACAAAGGGCAAGGATTGAATACAGCCTGGCAGGAGGAAGAATCAATACCGACGCCCTTGACAATTCCGGCGGCGTGGACATGAGCGACCATGAAGTAAACATTAAAATCCTGCTTCAGCCGATGGTTCGGCAGGGCCGGCTCGGGTTTGACGAAAGAAACGAACTATTAAGCAGGATGACCTCAAGCGTGTCCCGGCTGGTTCTCAGGAACAATTACACCCAGTCGCTCTGCCTTACAATGGCCGAAAAACAGGGGGCAGCAGGCCTTGGAACGCTGGAATCCCTGATGGGGTACCTTTCTTCAGAGGGGGAACTTAACCCAAAGGTGGAATTTCTGCCCACCAGCAAGGAACTGGCAATCAGAAAAGGTAACAGGCAGGGCATGTCCCGCCCTGAACTGGCGATTCTTCTTGGCTACACGAAAATCGGGCTCAAACAATCCATTTTAAACTCCGATATTCCCAGGGCCGAAATATTCAGGCATTTTCTCTATGACTATTTCCCTGAAGAGCTTTCTGAGAAATTCAGCGAATCATTCTCTTCCCATCCGCTGCAAAACGAAATAATAACCACCCAGCTGACAAACATCTCCGTCGACAGGCTTGGACTGACCTTTTTTCACATGCTGATCAAGGAAACCAGGGCGCATCCAATCGAAGCCATCAGGGCGGTCCTGGCGGTCGTTGAAAGCCTGGAACTCCCTCAGCTTTGGTCCAGGGTCTTTGCTATTGACGCCTCAGTCAGCGTGGAGATGCAGTACAGGATTATGGAGAAAATCTCTGCCGCGGTCAGGGCAGTCGCTCACTGGGTATTATTGAGTGACTGCGATACCCGCAGCCTGGATTCCTTCTATTCCAGGTACAGGCCCGGTCTGGGCAAAATGCGTGACAATCTCCCTGAGTACCTCCATGTCCCCCGGCTTAAGCAGGAGTTCAGGGAACAGGTTGCTGCTTCGATTGATTCCGGGCTCCCGAAGGATCTCTCCCGTGATCTGGCAACACTCCCCTACCTGCCTTCCTTCATGGGCATCATTGACGCAGTCGAGTCCACCGGGATGGAAACGCGGGATGTTGCCGCCCATTTTTATGATATCGGGGAAATCCTCTGGCTGGGGTGGTTCAGGGAGAAACTGGCCGGAGTGCCCCAACGACATAAATGGGACCCGGTAGCTCTGGTAGGCCTGATCATGGACCTCCGGGACCTGCAGCGGAGGCTGGCCCTGCAGTACCTGACGGATAAGAGATTTCCCGGGATTCCGGTTAAAGAGTTCCTGCGTACCAATCCCAGGGACCTTGACCGCTATCTTAGGGTCCTGCAAAAACTCAGGATTGACGAGGAAGTCGAGATTTCCGGGGCAAGCGTAGCAGTCAGAATGCTTCACCAGCTGTCGTCGAATATCAAGGAGTAGAGCAACCGGGGATAATAGGTTGAGCCCTCCATTTACCGCAGGAAGGCTCCGGGCTTCCCGGAAGAATCAGCGGCTGCACTTTTTAGATGAAGGTCAGGTCTCCAAGCTCATACTGGACAATGGTCAGGGCAGCCACGGATGCCGTCTCAGCCCTGAGAACCCTGGGCCCTATTCCGGCTCTTATAAGGTCCGGGCACCTTCTCATTAAAAGGCGGTCCTCTTCACTCCAACCCCCTTCCGGCCCGATGACAACCGAGATTTCCAGGGAGCCTTTCAGGGATTGGACCGCATTCCGGATTGGAAGCTCTGCCTCTTCATCAAGCACCAGGAAGCTTTTCCCCTGATCAGAAGCCAGGTAATCCTCAAGATTACAAGGGTGTGCAAGGGCGGGAATCCGGTTGCGTCCGCACTGTTTGACTGATTCACTAATGATCCTGGCCCACCGTTCCACCTTCTTCTCTTCCCTGCGGGAATCAAGCCGGATTTCGGTCCTGGAAGTAAACAGGGGAACAATTCTGACCACTCCCAGCTCTGTTGCCTTCTGGAGGACCAGCTCAAACTTCTCCCTTTTTATAAGTGCCGCGGCCAGTTCAATCCTGAGGGGAGACTCAGCTTCATGACCAATCGTTCCAAGGATCTCTCCATAGTGGCCGGAGCCGTCTTCCACCAGCCTGCACCTGTACCTGAAGTCCTCTCCGGTAATCCCCTCGAAAATCTCACCCGGCCTGGTGCGAAGAACGGAAACCAGGTGATGCAGTTCATCCCGGCTCAGGTCCGCCCTGTTGCCTTCAACAGCCTGCAGAAAAACCCTGTTCATGATCCCTTTCTCATCCGGGAAGATACCCATCCACCTTTCGACTTGATCTCTTCCACTGTAAAACCGGCTTCAATAAAGCCTTCCAGTGTGACCTCCTGCTGGTCCCTGGTAAATCCCGAGATTATCAGGTACTCTGCCGTGATGGAAGCCAGTATGGGCTGAAGGCTGATTATTACCGGTGAGGTTAGATTAGCCGCAACTACCTGGAATTGCCTGCCTGCAAACATTTCAGGGCCTCCGGTTACAGCCCTGAAGCGGTCAATGCCGTTTCTGCTGAGTGTCTCCACCGCAGATTCCACGGCCAGGTCATCAATGTCGCAAATTGAAATGTCCAGGCCAGGGTTGATTTTCCCAGCTGCCGCGGCCAGGATACCGCTTCCCGTACCTACATCCAGGAAAGTCCCTGCCTCTCCCATAACCGGCTCCATGGCCAGCAGCGCCAGCTGCGTTGACTCATGGGTCCCGGTTCCAAAGGCATGTCCCGGTTCGAGAAGAATATTGAACGGGAGGCCGGGAGAGGGATCCACCCATGGAGGATGAATGAAAAAAATACCTTCCAGCTCTATGCCGGAAAAACTCTGGTTAAAACTGGCAATCCATTCATCAGGATCGTAAATTTCCACCCTGGATGAGCACGCAATGCATGAAATGCCCATTTCTTCAGCAGCGGCTCTGATCCGTTCCGCTATATCTGCCCTTTCTTCAGAAAACCAGGCAGAGATCTTGAGTTCACCGGCTGATTCTTCCTCCTGGAAGCCCAGGGAATCTTCCAACCAGAGAAGGTCGGCGTAGGCGTCGCCGTCCCGTGGCAAGGTCAGGATATTCAAGAGGCGGTATTTCCCTTTCAAAATAATTCCTCCGGAACCTCAATTGAACATGTCCTTGACCTTGTCGAAAATCCCTTCCTCCTCGCCGGAATCAGGGTAAGCCGGGGGCAATTCCCTGTTCAGCTCCTCCAGGAGCTGCTTTTGCCTTTCATTCAGCCTGGTCGGGGTCTTGACTATAACCTTAATGTACTGGTCGCCTTTGCCTCTTCCGCTCAGGGATGCCGCGCCCCTGCCCTTGAACCGAAAAACAGTTCCGGACTGGGTTCCCTCCGGAATTTTCAGTTTTTCCTTCCCCTGCAGGGTCGGAACCTGGACCACTGCTCCCAGTGCTGCCTGGGTAATGGTTACCGGAATTTCGCAGTGGATATGCTCCCCTTTGCGTTTAAAGAAAGGATGCTCCTTAACGGTTATGAACACGTAAAGATCACCGGGAGGGCCTCCATTGATTCCCGGTTCGCCCTCACCGGTGATTCTGAGCTTGTTTCCGCTCTCAACTCCCGCGGGAATCCTGACTTCCAGGACTTTTTCTTTCTGGACCCGGCCGGAGCCCGCGCAGGTTTTGCAGGGTGATTTTATGATTTTCCCTGTCCCCCGGCAGGTCCCGCAAGGCCTGCTGACCGTGAAAAAACCCTGCTGGAAACGAATCTGTCCCTGGCCTCCGCAGGCACTGCAGGTTTCCGTCCCGTGAGCCGGGTCTGCACCAGTGCCGCCGCACCCAGCACAGGTTTCAGCTTTCCTGACCTTTATCTTGGGAGTAAATCCAAAGACAGCCTCCTCGAAATCCACAGTCAGGTCGTATCTTAAATCATTGCCCCTGGCGCTCCTGCTCCGGCGGCCTCTTGCTCCCCCGAAAACATCTCCAAAACCAAAGAAATCCCCCAGGATATCACTGAAATCACCAAAGGTTTCAGGATCAAATCCGCTAAATCCTCCAGCTCCATTCCCCTGGGCCGCGGCATGTCCGAAACGGTCATAGTGGGCCCGCTTGTCATCATCGCTCAGAACGCTGTAAGCCTCGGCTGCCTCTTTGAATTTCTCCTCAGCTTCCTTGTCACCCTTGTTCCGGTCAGGATGGAAATCGACAGCTTTCTTTCGATAAGCACTTTTTATCTGCTGTTTGGATGCGTTCCTGTCAACACCCAAAACCTCATAATAATCTCGCTTCATTCCCTAAGGCCTCCTTTAAAAAGGCATTCCAGCATTTATCAATCCTCTCCCGGCCTTAGTCGGGGTGAACTGCGACTTTAACCTGGGCCGCCCTGAGCAGCTGGTCATTCATGGTATACCCACGCCTGTATTCCTCAAGTACTTCACCATCCTCATGGTCATCACTGACTTCTCTGAGGACAGCCTCATGCACATTCGGGTCAAAAATTGAGCCTACCCCGGAAACCTCGGAAACCTGGTTGCTCTCCAACAATGACTTCAACTGCCTGAGAAGCATTTCATAGCCTTCGGTGTAGGATCCCAGCAGGTCATCCCCCTCTTCTTTTCTGAGGTTCTCGATGCCTTTTTCACAGGCATCAACAACAGGCAAGATTCCCTGGAGGACTCCAATTCTGGCCAGGTTTACCGCTTCCTGTTTTTCCCTGGCCACCCTCTTGCGATAATTCTCAAGTTCCGCCTGCTTCCGCAGCATCAGGTCGTAATAATTATCTTTCTCCCGTCGCAGGAGTTCCAGTTCATCAGGAGCAGCTTCCTCCCCTGCAGGCTCTCCGCTGGCGGACTCCCCTTTATCCTCCGACTCCGACAGCTCTTCCGGTCCTGCCGGTGCACCTGGTTCTTCAGAGGAAGGGGAAAACTCTACAACATTATCTTTATCTTTGTCTTTCTTCTGTTTCACAACATAATTCTCATAAGATGGGCAAGTGCAAAAAGCAAGCCTTGCGGTGAACATTCGGTATATTAAGGTTACGTGATACTTTATATCCAGCTCCTGATTCTATCAAATACCCGCTGCTTTCCGTGCCCGGTATCTTTTCAGGGCTTTGACGGCCGCGGACCTCTGAACATAGCCCTTAGTTGATCAGATCCTAATGGTGTCCGGAAAAAAGACGGAGAGCTCTTTTCTTTATTATCAGATTAATCTAGACTTTCAAAGACTCAGGCCTGCATTTATCAGGGGACTGCGTGACAGGAGAAGGCCGGAGACAACCCGGGCCTCAGCAGTCCTGTACGTGCGTTAAGAAAAGGGGCTGGATTAATAACATAATGCCTAAAGAACTCCCGACTCCGGAACATAAGAGCCCACCGCGAAATATCCCGGGCATCCTGTCCCAACTGGGCCCCGGCCTGATCATAGCCGCAGCCATTGTCGGGGCCGGGGAACTCATAGCCACCACCAAGACCGGAGCTGACGCGGGGTTTGCCCTGCTGTGGCTGATTATCATCGGATGCCTGATTAAAGTATTCGTCCAGATTGAACTGGGCCGCTTTACAATCATTTCAGGGAAAAAAACCATTGAAGCCCTCAATGAAATCCCGGGCCCCAGAAAAAGGGTTAACTGGATTGTCTGGTACTGGCTGATCATGTTCACGGTGGCCATCGCTCAGCTGGGGGGAGTCATCGGCGGTGTTGGGCAATCCCTGGCCATACTGTTTCCCCTGACCGAAGCAGGAGAGGAATTCAACTTATTTCAGGAACAGGAGATCCGGAGAGACGTTGACGAAGCCCTGAAAAAGAGAATGTCCGTCATCACCGGTCCCGAGAGCCGGGGCATTGAGCAAATGCAGCCTGATGCCGATCCAGGCCGTGAAACTGACAGGATGCCGGCAAGACTCAGGGAAAGCAGGGATGACATTTACTGGGCCTTTATCGTCAGCATGGCCACAGCCGTGATCCTGGTGATGGGGCGTTACCGCCTGATCCAGTATGTCTCAACCGGACTGGTCCTGACATTCACCCTGATGACTATAATTAATTTCGTCCAGCTTCAGTCCCTGCCTGACTGGAGGGTGAGCCTGGGTGAATTTTCATCCGGGTTGAAGTTCGGCCTGCCGGACATCGTCCAGGGCAATTCAGCCCTGGCAACCGCCCTGGCAACGTTTGGAATCATCGGAGTCGGAGCAACTGAACTGATCCAGTATCCATACTGGTGCCTGGAAAAAGGCTATGCCAGGTGGACAGGTCCCCGGGATGACAGCAGCGAATGGGTGGAGCGGGCTTCCGGGTGGCTGAAGGTCCTGCGCTGGGATGCCTGGGTTTCCGCTGCCATTTATACCTTCACCACCTGCATCTTCTACCTCCTGGGGGCTGCAGTCCTGGGGAGGACCGGACTTAGCCCAGCAGGGACGGGAATGATCAGGACGCTGTCGGAAATCTTCAACCCGGTATTCGGAGAAACCACCCAGATCGTCTTCATATTCGGGGCGATTGCCGTTCTCTATTCAACCTTTTTCGTGGCCATTGCAGGCCATGCCCGTACCAGTGCTGATGCCATGACCGTTTTCAGGCTTTCCGGGGGAGGCCCGGAAGCTTTTTCATTCTGGACCAAATTCTTCTGTGTGCTGTTTGCTTTCCTCGGATTTCTTTTTTATGCGGTACTGAGGGCGCCGGTGGCGCTGGTGCTGGCAGGAGGAATGATGCAGGCAACAATGCTTCCTCTCCTCGGATTTGCGGCCCTCTATTACCGCTACAGGAGAAACGATCCCCGTCTCCGCGAGAGCCTGGTGCGGGATGCCCTCCTCTGGCTGTCAGCGGGAGGCCTGCTGGTCGCCGGGATATGGGCGGTTACGTCCAGGCTGTGACCCGCCCAGGCTAGTCCCGGCCTTCATCATCGACTACGTTATCGTAGCGGACAACAGTGTCAATAATGCCGATTTCAACCCTGCGGTTTTTCGCCCTGGCTTCAGCGGAAGAACCCTCTACCAGGGGATTGGATTTCCCAAAACCCTTCACGGTTATGATGGAAGGGTCAAGCCCCGCCTCTACCCTGTAATTCCGGACAGCCTCAGCTCTTCTGAGTGACAGCTCCTGGTTGTATTCCTGGGTCCCGATATCATCCGTATGCCCGAAAATCTGCACCCTGTAGCCGCTTGAGGTTAGCAGTACCCCTGCTATACGGCTCAGCAGTTCCTTGTTTGCCGGCCGCAGATCAGCCTTGTCAAAATCAAAATTAATGGTATCGCTTCCCAGGTTCATCACCAGTCCAAGGGCGGTCCTGCGGGTATCGGCAATACGGCTCAGGGCTTCCTGGAGGCGGTTCATCTCCTCCTCCCTTTCCTTCCGGATCCTTTCCACCTCGTCCCTGGCTTTGGCTACCTCCACCTCCAGGTTCTCAGCCTGCCTGCGGACAACTTCCTTTTCAGCTTCGGAAATGGCCCTGGAAGCCTCAGCCCTGATACGGCCGATGGCGGCATGACGGGCCTGCTCTTCAGCATCCTGGGCAATGGAACGTACAATTTCGGTCTTCTCACTGAGGGAATCAATCCTCACCGACAGCTCCGAAACACTGCTTTTGATCTCGGAAACCTGTTCCTGCAGGGTATCATTCGAACGAATGACAAAAAACCCGAATATCCCGACTATCAGCAGTACTATTCCGGTTATAACTGAAAAGAACAATGTACCCTGGTTGTTTTGTCCGCCCGGATCCGCCATATCCTGTCTCCTTAGATTTACTCTATATATTGTAGCAGAATGGAGGTGTGTGGCAGGTCCGATAAGGATGCTCCGCTCCCCATGAGCAGGATGCTCATGCCACTCTGCGTGGCATAAGCTATCGTGGCATAAGCTATCGTGGCATAAGCTTCAAGCTTATGAGGATTCCCCCTTGCCTCTGCCGGAGCAGGGTGCTCCGTTCCCATGAGCAGGATGCTCATGCCACTCTGCGTGGCATAAGCTATCG
>CAZOGT010000067.1:0-11870 GCA_964579015.1 uncultured Acidobacteriota bacterium
CATCGACTTCGACCTGGGAAAAATCGGTATTGAATGTAGCGTCAAAGGTGAGCTGTGATGTGACCGACCATTTGAATACCTCCAGGCCTACTTCCGGCTGAAGGTCCCAGTCGTCGTATTCACGGTTCAGGACCGGGACCGATACGTATGGCTTGAGGTACATGTTGGTACTTGGCCTTATCTGTTCCAAGCCTACCAGCGAACCGGCCATGTCGATCCTCCCCAGTCGATGGGGAGGAGGCATCGGAGCCCCATACGATTCTTCATTCTTGCGGCGAACTCTACGCTCAAAATTTATCCCCCAGGTCTGGATCTCGTCGCTGGTAAAACGCAGTGTTTTAAAGGGGATCGCCATCTCCAGGTGCCATCCATCCTCATCGATGGTCGCGCGGTTGTACCAGATCCCGTCCCAGTTGGAGTTGCTGGAATTGGCCCCAATCTGCATGTCCCAGCGGCCCTCGGCAGGATTGGACCCGAAAATAAAACCGTTGCGGTCATCGTTGTAGGTGTCCAGCATGACCTGGAGGCCATCGCTGTTGCGGGTCATGTAGTCCTTGGTGATATCGGTTATTACAATGCCTTCCGGGCCGGCGGAATCCCACATGTGGGCCCCGATATATAGAAATTCCTGGTTGTAAAGAATCCGGATTTCCGTCGGTTCCGTGGCGGGCTCCCCGGTGTCCGGGATTTTCTGAACAAAATCACCGTAGGGAATGGCCTGTTCCCATGCTTCGTCATCCAGGATCCCGTCAAGCTTGATCTCTCCTTCAATCCTGGTGGCTGTCATGACGCTTTCATCCTGGAGTTTCTTCCAGTCAATATCCTGTCCAAATAAAAAAGGAAGACCGGAAAAAATGGTAATCAAAAAGCAAATTCCGGCTGCCGAGATCCTCCTGCTCAAATTCATGTGATATTTCCCGGTTACAGATGCGCGGCGGCTACCTGAGCCCTCATTCGAATCTGATGTTTTCGTTATGGTCTATTCAAGCAATGATCTGGATGCTTTTGCCGGGCCGCATAACTCCTGAGACTGGCAAAATCAACCAAATCCCATGTCATAATGAAATCGCAAATATTCTCTATATCTACGAAACCTGGCGGCATTGTTTCATCCTCCGGGCAAATTTTCCGGGCATTCCGCCCGGTCCCAATCTACCTGAGCCCCAACCGCCGGCCGCCCCTGTTGTCTCCGGCATGAACACCATGTTCCAGACAGGAGGGGGACCCGAAGGACCTGATATCCAGGCCTCCTTCCCGCTCTGTCCGCCGGGAGCGGCTGACAGCTGTCAGAGAGGCAATGTTTCTTGGCAGGGGCTGCCCGGAAAACAAACCTGATCCTTATACCACACAAACCCGTCCCGGGAGGTTCGGATTTTAAGAATTAATCCTACTTTTAATCTAAGGGACCGGGACAATCTTTTCCTGACGGCCACTTGTTGGCGCTGATGATACCGCCGGACCCGCCCCGGGAAACAGGCGGAAAATGAAAGCTGACACCCAGGGCACGGAGGGAAGATGAGGCCTGAAAACTGAAGGCTAGAGCGGGAACACCCAGGTCAGCTTCAGGGTGAGGGCCCGGTCCAGTACCTCGTTGCTGTCAAGATCACGCCTTTCATTGTATACAAGGTATATATCGCTCAGGGGCTTGGGCATGAAATTGAACCTGATGTTGCTCAGTAGTTCCTCGTTGTCACTGTCATACTGGATCAGGGCATTCAGGAACATTCGCTTGGAGAATGAATAATTGACCCTGGCGCCGACCAAATCGACTATGAAAGCTCCTTCGGGAAGGTCCACATCATTACGGGTGAAGTTCACTTCTGTCTGGAATTTGTAGGTTGGATTGAACTGCAGGCCCGCCTGGTAGCGGTCCCGGTCTCCGCTCCAGAACCCGCCCGTAAAATAACTGCCGGAAAAGCTGATTTTTCTGCTCTGGTCCGAGTCATAAGAAAACTGCAAGGTGTCCCATTCATAGTCTCCGAGTGGAATTACGATGCCGCTCCTGATCTCAAATTCACCTTCGTAGAGCCTTTCGAACTGCCTTTCCCATCCAATAAATGCCGTACTGCCGTCAGAAAAGGTCGTCCTGGTATCAAGCTCCATGTTCCGGCTTTCAATGTCCCCGTCCATGTTGGCAATGTAGCCCGCTTCAACAGCAGGGTTTATCTCCCGGATGAAACTGTTTCTCGGCCTTGGAGTGATGCCGAAACTACCGATACTCTTTTGCATTCCGGTCCTGGGAACAAAACCAAGTTCAGGATTGAATTCCTCCCCGATCAGCACCTGCCCCGCCTTTACAACCCAGAAATCATCCTTCCAGGAAACATGGGCGCTTCCGGCCCAGTCATCATCCGTGCCGTGTTCAGATTCAGTCTTCAGCAAATAGGCGTTTATATCCATGTACCTGAAAAAATTGAAAGACCCGTCCATCCCGTAAACCCGGTTGAATTCAGGGCCTTCGACTTCCTTATTGGTGACAATTCCCCCGATTTCAGACCCTGAGAAGACGTCCCGCTTAACCCTGATAACCGAATAATTGGTGGTGGGTTCGAATTTCCTCTCCCTGGTCAGCTGCCCCCGGTCGTCATATTCGTCAGACGTCCACATATCATCAGTTTGCATGGACATGATCCCGACGGAATACTTACCGGCCCTGCCTGTCAGCCTGGCTCCGCCCAGAAGAGGAACGATCTCCCCCTCATCAGTCAGGCCGATGCGGCGGCTGAAGAAAGGCATCAGGTCCGGGACCTGGCCCGAATCATACCTGTGACCCCAGGAAAAGACCCCGGCGTTTTCCAGGAAAAAATCGCGTTTCTCGGGAAAAAAAAGGCTGAACCTGGTCAGGTTGGTCTGAACTTCGTCCACTTCGACCTGGGAAAAATCGGTATTGAGGGTAGCGTCAAGCGTCAACTGGGGCGTGACCGACCACTTGAACACCTCAATTCCGGCCTCGGGCTTGAAATCCCAGTCATCACCCTCCATTTTCATAACCGGGGCGGAAAGGTAGGGCTTGATATACATGTTCTTCCCGGGCTTCAGGCCCTTGAGTCCTTCCAGCCTGCCTGCCGCCGATACCCTTCCCAGGCGGTAGGGAAGGGGCATGGGCGACCAGTAGGTCTCCTCGTACTTGCGGCGGATCCGCCTTTCAAAATTGATGCCCCACTGCTGGATCTCATCCTTGGTGAAACGGAGGGTCTTGAAGGGAATGGCGAATTCCACGTGCCAGCCCCGCTCATCGATGGTCGCCCGGTTATACCAGATCCCGTCCCAGGGCACGTTGCCCGCGTCACCATTCTTGTTGCACTGCATGTCGAAACGGCCTTCAGCCGGGTTAGAGGCAAACAGAAACCCGTTTCGGTCGTCATCGAAAGTATCGAGGATCACCTGGAGACCGTCACTCTGGGTGGTAAAAAAGTCCTTGGTTATGTCATTGACTATGATCCCCTCAGGCCCGGCGGAATCCCAGCAGTGCGCCCCGATGTAAAGCATTTCATCGTTATAGAGAACACGGATCTCTGTCTGCTCCGTGGCGGGCGCCCCGGGATCAGGGAACTTCTGGATAAAATCCCCGGAGGGCGGCGCCAGATCCCATTCCGGCTCATCCAGAACGCCGTCCAGGACTATCTCCCCTTCAATGTAGACAGCAGTCATTACCCTGCTTTTCTGTATGGCCTCCCAGTCCACTTCCTGCCCGAAAAGGGAAGACCCTCCCGCCAGGGTAAAAAGAAGAGCCGCCAGAACACCGTATACGCTATATTCAGATTTCATCAGGACCTGTCACCCTCATATTGAAAAAAGGAATCGCCCCGGGGCGGTCCCTTTTTGACTGTTGATTGTCTGTTGTAGAAAAATTTCGAACTGACCCGCAATGTTTGCGGGGCCCTTTTAATGATACAACTTTGTGACACTGAAATAAAACAGCAGGGCCCCGGGATAATCGACAGGTGCAGTGGAAGGCCGGGCTAAAACGGGAGCACGTAGGTCAGCTTCAGGGTTACGGCCCTGTCCAGTACCTGGTTGTCGTAAACATCCCGCCTTTCATTGTAAACAAGATAGATATCACTCAGCGGCTTGTACATGAAATTGAAGCGGATATTGCTCAGAACCTGGTCCTCGTCACTGTCATACTGAAAGAGGGCATTCAGGAACATTCGGTTCGAAAAGGAATAATTGAACTTGGTACCCACCAGGTTGACATCAAAATCCCCCTCGGGCAGGAACACCTCATTTCTCTCGATCTTGATCTCCGTCGAGAGCCTGTAGGTGGGATTGAATCGGAGGCCCAGCTGGTACCTGTCCCTGTCACCGCTCCAGAAGCCCCCGGTCTTGTACATTCCTGAAAACCCGAACATCCTGCTCTGGTCTGATTCGTACCATGCCGTGTATTCTTTCCAGGAATAGTCCCCCTGCCCCAGGATAACGTCATCCCTGATGTCAAAAGGCTCATAAAGATGTTCAAAATCTGATTCCAGGTCCAGGTAGAGCGAACCGCTGTCGTTGAAGGTGGTCCGCATCGTCAGGTTGGCCTTGCGGGATTCGAGGTCTCCGTCAATGTTGGTTATGTACTCCATGGAGGTGCTGGGATTGAATTCCCTGACCCCGGGAACCCTTCCGCTGGGCCGGGGAGTTATGCCAAAACTGCCGATTGTCTTGTACATCGAGTCCCTGGGAACGAACCCGACCTCCGGGCTGAACTCGTCTCCGATGTATGTGTGGGCGGCCTTCAGGTCCCAGAACTGGTCCTTCCAAGAGGCGTGAACGCTTCCCGCGTAGTCATCATCGGTTCCTCCTTCAGATTCGGTCTTCAGGGCATAGGCGTTGATATTAAGGTAGGTGTGAAAATTCAGGTTGGCATCAAAACCGTAGGTCCGGTTGAATTCCGGCCCGCCCACCTCCTTGTTAACCAGGATCGCCCCGATATCAGACTTGGAGAGGATATCCCTTTTCATCCTGAGGACCGTGAAATTCGTGCCTGGAACCAACTCGGAAACTTCATCGTCCTCTTCCGGGGTTGTTACAAATTCATCAGTCTGCATGGACATTACGCCAATAGTGTATTCACCGGCCCTTCCTGTCAGCCTGGCCCCGCCCAGAGTCGGCACAATTTCCCCGTCATCGGTCAGCCCGATCCTCCTGCTGAAAAAGGGCAGAAGTTCAGGGCTCCGGTTACGTTCCACCCTCGGCCCCCAGGAAAAAACCCCGTCATTCTCAAGGAAAAAGTCCCGTTTTTCAGGAAAATAGAGGCTGAACCTGGTGAGGTTGGTCTTCACATCGTCAATCTCCACCTGGGAGAAATCCGTATTAAGGGTGGCGTCGAATACCAGCTGCGAAGTTATGGCCCACTTGAACACCTCCACGCCGGCTTCAGGCTGGAAATCCCAGTCGTCGTCCTCCCTGCGGAGAAGAGGCGCTGAAATAAAAGGCTTCAGATAAATGTTGGTGCTCTGGTGGATCCCCTTCAGGCCTTTCAGGGTGCCCGCCGCGGAAACCCGGCTGGTGAAGTAGGGAGGGGGAATCGGAGACCAGTAGGAATCTTCACTTTTCCTGCGGATCCTTCTTTCAAAATTGATGCCCCACTCCTGGATCTCGTCCTTGTTGAAGCGCAGTGTCTTGAACGGAATGGCAAGCTCAAGGTGCCAGCCATGCTCATCGATGCTGGTGGCGCTGTACCAGATCCCATTCCAGTTTTTATTCATCAGGTCCCCGTCCTTGGTGGACTGGAGATCGAACCTGCCGCCGGCCGGGTTGGTTGCAAAAAGAAAACAGTTGCGGTCGTCATTGTAGGTATCCAGCCCCACCTTGAACCCGTCACTGTCCTTTACTTCGAAATCCTTGGTTATGTCATTGACAACGAGACCCTCCGGTCCGGCGGAATCCCAGCAGTGGGCGCCGATGAACAGGGTGTCGTCGTTATAAAGTATCCGTACTTCGGTCTTTTCGGAGGCCGGGGCTCCGGTATCGGGAAGCTTCTGGATAAAATCAGCGGCCGGATCAGCCAGGTCCCAGGCTGCTTCGTCCAGTACTCCGTCCAGGGTAATCTCCCCCTCAAAATAGACAGCCGTCATTTCCCGGCTCTGCTGAACCGCTTTCCAGTCAATATCAGCCCCGGGCAGGCTGAGGGTAAGCAACAGGGCCGGCAGTCCTGCTGCCCTGGCAATTTTTCCGATGTTTATCATTGATGCTGATTCTCTATTCAAGAGGAGCAGGCCCCGCAGAGGCCTGCTCCAGTCATCCATTTTGTTTCACGCTGAAGTGGCTCCTGATCCCCGATAAATTTTACGGAACTCCGTGAAAAAATCAAGTCGGGAGCGCCCGGAGTTTTCCGGGTCCAAGCCCCTTGATGGTCACCCCTTCCCGTGCCGGGTACTCAATACGCTATATGTTGTTTCCCGCAGCCTCCCGGGGCCGGCCCATGGAAAGCTGGAAATTTCAGAATTGGAAATCTTCCCTTCCCGTTTTTCAGGGCTGCCACTTGAGAAAAGCCTCTTTTCCAGCTATCCTGAAATTGTTTAGAGCGCTTTAATGATACGTGAAAATTCAAAAAGGGGAAGGCCGTCCATGCGGAAACAGGGTTGCATTCTGGTAATCTTTATTTTTATTCTCTCTTTTCCCGGAATATCGGCCCCGGCTGAAAGCGAACATCATTCTTTTAATGTCCAGGACCTGGTCACCTTGAAAAGGTTGAGTGATGCCCGGCTTTCTCCCGCAGGAGCGCGGGTTGTCTTCTCCCTGAGGGAGACTGATCTGGAAAAAAACCGGGGGTTCACCAACCTCTGGATGACCGAGCCGGAGGGAACCGAGCTTAAACAGCTTACCAACAATTCAGCTTCGGATTTCAACCCTCGCTGGTACCCGGACGGCAACGCGGTCTATTTCCTTTCCACCAGGTCCGGTTTGTCCCAGGTGTGGAAGATTGCGGCAGGAGGGGGGGAAGCGCGGCAAGTGACTCACGGCCCCCTGGACATCGGAGGGATGGACATCACCCCCGACGGAAAGACCCTGGTGGTGTCCATGGATGTTTTTCCAGGCTTGAGCCCCGAAGAAACGGCATCGAAACTTGACGAGAAATCAGAGCCGGTGCGGAGCGGGCAGCTCTACGATCACCTGTTCGTCCGCCACTGGGACCAGTGGAAGGACGGGAGACGGTCCCACCTCTTCGCAGTTCCCGTATCGGATCCGGGACAATTTCTGGACCTGATGCCGGAGATGGACGCTGACTCTCCATCCAGGCCGTTCGGGGGATTCGAGGAAACAGCTGTTTCCCCCGATTCAAAATACGTTGTTTTCAGCTCCCGTAACGTGGGGCACAGGGAAGCCTGGTCCACCAATTTCGACCTTTACCAAATGCCCCTGGACGGCTCCACCTCCCCCCGCTGCCTGACCGTTGACAATCCGGCCTGGGACACCTCGCCTGCTTTTTCTCCCGACGGCGGGACCCTGGCCTACCTGGCCATGAAAAGACCGGGATTTGAGGCTGACCGCTACCGGATCGTACTCATGGAGACCGGGACCGGGAGGAAAAGGATACTGACCGAAGACTGGGACCGTTCCCCGGGTTCACTGGTCTGGTCCGCTGATTCCCGGTTCATCTATACAACAGCCGCCAACAGGGGACAGGATTCGGTCTTCAGGATAGACACCAGGACCGGGCAGGCTGAGGTTGTCATTGAAAAAGGATCAAACAGCATCGCAGGCCTTGGCAAAGAAAGGCTTTACTTTGTATCCGACAACCTTGGATCACCTGCTGACATCTTCTCGTCTCTCCCGGACGGCTCTGATATCAAACGGCTGACTTCGGTAAATGCCGAACACCTCGAACGAGTCTCCATGGGTGAGTATGAGCAGTTCTCCTTCCTGGGCTGGAATGACGAAACCGTCTGGTGTTATGTGGTAAAGCCCGCTGATTTTGATGAAGACAAAAAGTACCCGGTGGCATTCCTTATCCATGGCGGTCCCCAGGGATCATTTGGCAACCATTTCCACTACCGCTGGAATCCCCAGGCTTATGCCGGGGCCGGCTACGCGGCTGTAATGGTGGACTTCCACGGATCCACCGGATATGGCCAGGCCTTCACTGACAGTATCAGCGGAGACTGGGGAGGGAAGCCCCTGGAAGACCTGCAAAAGGGGCTGGCTGCCGCCCTGGAGCGCTACCCATGGATGGACGGCGAACATGTCGGAGCATTGGGGGCATCCTATGGCGGCTACATGATCAACTGGATCGCGGGGAACTGGCCGGAGAGGTTCAAATGCCTGGTCAACCATGACGGGGTCTTCGACATGCGCTCCATGTACTTCAGCACCGAGGAGCTCTGGTTCCCGGAATGGGAGCAGGGCGGCCCCTACTGGATGGACCCTGAACAGCATGAGAAGCACAATCCAGCCCGCTTTGTTTCGAAATGGAAGACCCCGATGCTGGTCATCCACGGACAGCTTGATTACAGGGTCCCCCTGGAACAGGGGTTGTCCGCCTTTACGGCCCTTCAGCGCCGGGAGATATCCAGTAAATTCCTATATTTCCCCGATGAAAACCACTTCGTACTCAAGCCCGGAAACAGCATCCAGTGGCACGAGACCGTGCTGGGATGGCTCGACGAGTGGCTGAAATGACTTGACGATTGACGATTGACGATTTTGGCGCGCGACCGCGAGATCAGGACATAGGTAACACTTTGGGTTTTGCCCAAAGGCACCTCAAAACATTAATCCAGCCCTGAATCAGCAACGGATTCAGGTTATCTCTCTGCCACCGTCTGCCTTGATTTTCGTCACGGAAACTGCCGTTAAATTGCAGAAAGAAAGCACCCGGGGAGGACCCGTTTTGGTCCCCTTTCCCTCGGATTAACGACATTCTTATTCCCCCGAGTGACTACACGGTCGAAACCATCTTATCAAGTAGATTTGCGTTCTCAGCAGATTGCTGTACAGTGGTTATATTGGACAGGTAAAACCGCCTGTCCTTTGAGATCCCTACTTTGAGGAGAATGACAATGAAAAAATGGTTGACTGTCTTGATGGCAACATTTTTGGTGCTGGCTCCAATGACCTTCATCGGCTGCGGAGAAGAAGATACCTCTGAGGATGTAGGCGATGCGATAGAAGATGTCGGCGAAGAAATAGGTGAAGCCGCCGAAGAAATCGGTGAGGCCGCCGAAGAAGCAGCGGAGGAATCGGGTGAAGCTGCCGAAGAGGCAGCAGACGAAGTTAACTGAGGCGAGTGTGATATCCGCCTTTCCCCATTACCTATTGATCCCCAACTAGCGTGATCATCCTGCGGAGATAAAAGACCGCCGGCCTGCAGTTGTTCTGGAATTGCTGGAGCGGGCCGCTCCAGCTACCCTGGAGGCCAAGACTGCGGCGGGAAGCTCCGGTCCGAAGATCGGACCGGCCACGTTCACTCATCAATCGGCGGCATGGGAAAGAGTTCACTGGGCGCGTGCTCGGATTCCATGATTCCGCGCATCCGGTCCACGATGTCAGGATGTTCGGCAGCCAGGTCACGGGTTTCGCCGATGTCGTCGCCCAGGTTGTAGAGCTCGATCCTGAGCGGGTCCGGGTTTGATTCATCGAGGATGTTCTGCCTCACCGCCTTCCAGTCGCCCATGCGCAGGGCCTGCTGTCCCCCGTAGCCGGTGAATTCCCAGTAGAGGTAATCGTGTTTCTGCTGATCCTCCCGGCCGAGCAGGGTGGGCAGGAAGCTGATTCCGTCAATACCCTCCGGCTCTTCACTGCCGGCAGCATCGGCCAGGGTAGGCATTACGTCCCAGAAGGCGGAGGGAAGGTCCGAAGCAGAGCCGGGTTCGATCCTGCCGGGCCATTTCGCGATCATGGGCACCCGTATCCCCCCTTCGTAGAGGCTGCCCTTGAGGCCGCGCAGGGGGCCGACGCTCTCAAAGAATTCGTAATCCACTTCCTTCTCCAGATGGGAGGTCCCGTTGTCCGAAGAGAACATGACCAGGGTATTCTCCTCCAGGCCGAGTTCCCCGAGCAGGTCCATGATCCGGCCCACGTCACGGTCGAGGCGGCTGATCATGGCGGCATAGGCGGCACGGGGGGTCTGGTGCGGCGTGTAACCGTATCCGCCCTCCGCCGTGAAAGGAGTCTCCTCCCATTTACCGAGGTAAGGTTCCAGTTCCTCGTCGGGAATATGCAGGGCCACGTGGGGGATGGGGGAAGGTAAGTAGAGGAAGAACGGCCCTTCCCGGTTATCGCGGATGAACTGCAGGGCCTCGTCAAGCATTCTGTCCGGGGCATAGTCTTCCCCCTTGAAAGCTTCATAGGAGGCGGGATCATCAGGATCGGCACCCTCCGGCAGGGGTGCATGCCCTGGTACCGGGGGGTTATTATTCAACATTACCTTCTGATCGTTGCGCCAGAGATAGGCCGGGTAGTAGCTGTGGGCATGGGCCTGGCAGTTGTAGCCGAAGAAGAGATCAAAGCCCTGCCGGTCAGGGGCTCCGGTGGTGCCGAAGTGGCCGAGACCCCATTTCCCGATAGCTGCCGTGGCATATCCCTTCTGCTTGAGCATTTCGCCGATGGTCACTTCCCGGTCCGGTATCGGCTCCTGTCCCATGAACTCCATGCCGTATTGTTCGACGACAGCGGCAGGAAGCTCAGCCCTCCGGTTGCTGCGGATGTGGGCATGACCGGGATGTTTCCCGGTCATCAGCACAGCACGCGAAGGGGCGCACACCGCGTTTCCGCAGTAGTGCTGGGTGAAGCGCATGCCTTCGGCTGCCAGCTGATCGATGTGCGGCGTTTGTATCTTCTCCTGGCCGTAGCAGCCAAGTTCCGCATAGCCGAGGTCATCCGCCAGGATGTAGATGATGTTTGGTGGAGCCTGGGAAGCTGTGCTGCATCCGGCCAGGGTGAAGAGGGCAGTCACCACAAGTAAACCCGGGAGCAGCAGTATCAATCTTAGCGTTTTCATGATTTCTCTCCGTATCAATCCCATCTGATTTCCCGAAATTCCCAGACTTCACTCCTGTTAACTCCATCCGAAATATACAAAAAGCAATGCATCTGATAAATCGGGTTTCCTCCAGTAAATTTCCAGAAATACTTTCCGGTCACGCTACGCCTTCATGCAGAGGCCAAAGGAGGGATGCTTCGGTCAGGCAGACAGCTTCCCGGCCACATCCGCAACATGGGCTCCCTGGAAACGAGCAATTTTCAGTTCGTTCTCGGTGGGTTGACGACTCCCGTCGCTGTCGGCAAGAGTACTTGCTCCGTAGGGAGTTCCCCCGGTTATCTCTTTCATGTTCGCAAGCTCCGGGCAGGTATAGGGAACCCCCACGATAATCATTCCGTGATGCAGCAACGTGGTGTGGAAAGAGGTGAGGGTGGTTTCCTGTCCCCCGTGCTGAGTGGCTGTGGAGGTGAATACGCTGCCCACCTTGCCGACGAGCTTGCCCCCGGCCCAGAGGCTGCCGGTCTGATCGAGGAAATTGCGCATCTGGGCGCACATGTTGCCAAAACGGGTCGGCGTGCCAAAAATGACAGCGTCATAATCGGATAATTCGTCAACCGTTGCGATCGGAGCATCCTGATCGATCTTGGCCCCGGCCTTTCTAGCCAACTCTTCCGGAACCAGATCCGGCACGCGCTTGATGGTTACATCAACGCCTCCTCCGCTTCCAGCGCCTTCCGCCACCGCGTTAGCCATGCTTTCCGTGTGACCGTACATGCTGTAATAAAGAACGAGAACCTTGACCATATAGTACCTCCTTTTTCATTTGACTATAAAGTCAGCATACCCTTAAACCCTGCCTGCGGCAAGGGATTGCTCCGCGGGAGTTGCCCCATTTTTCACGGTTTCGGAGATGATTGATAGCAATGGTCGGGGTCGGCGTGGGGGGGGGGTTATCTAT
>CAZOGT010000068.1:0-11814 GCA_964579015.1 uncultured Acidobacteriota bacterium
CATTAAGCCCCTCCACGTCTCGCAGATGGAAGGCCAGGTCCATAGGCCGATGGGTAATTCGGTAAATGACTCGCAAGCCGTTCTTCTTCTCCCATTCCTTGATGACCTGGATTATCCGGTTGGCACGGGCTTCAGCAGCCGCCTCCGAGAGTCCTTTTTCGGTCGTACGGAAGATTGTCCGTGGGAACTCATAAAGCCCCGAGGCCATAAGAGCCTGGTGGACCGCCTGCGCCTTAACTATAAGCTGGTCCATATTCATGCGGCGGTCGAGGTTCTGGATAATCACACGCATTCGGCCATCATCAGTCAGCCATTCAAAGCCATAGTTCGAAGTTCGGGCCTTAAAAGGATCCAGATGTAACACGTTGGGTTTAAAAGCTTTCCCGGCAGATTGAGCACGCTCTCGCCTTCGCTGGTCCATGCTGATAATCCGGTCAACCTGCCTCTTGTGATCGGCTGCCATCTGGGCAAAATGCTCAGCCAGTGCTTCGCCGGTATGCATCTGGATATAGAGACTCAGTTCTGCCGGTTTTCCCCCGCTGACCGGTACGCTGGTATTGCACGTTATATGAAGCTGGTTGACAAGCGCTTCCGGATTTTTCCTGGAACCGGAATAGGTGGTGCTCGGACGAACCTCGAATGCATCGTGGTTCTGCATCACATCATTCACAATCGGGGCGAATTTTTCGCGCATCAGGCCGGCGATCTCTTCCCGGACTGAAGAGGGCATGGACCCGGATGGGCTTCGCAAGTGATTTACCGTCTGCTTACTCAATAAGAGAGGAGTCTCCTGATCCCCCGCCATGACGGGGGGAATCCACGCGAGACTGAAAACAATGAGGGCAGGTGCGAGACGATACGAAAATCCGATGCGGGTCCAGTAACTTGAGGCTTCTTGCAAAGAGAATCGACACATGGAAAAACGCTCCTTTCCCAGTGATAAATCCTACATCAAATATCCAGCCTTCTCAACAGCGTCAAATCGAAAGGTTATAAAAGGAAGGTATTCTTCACTATGGCACAACCCCCTATGCACCGGAGACAGGCACTTAGAATTCTTTTGTCCTTTGGGTCCCCATAGTCCCTTTGGTCCTTTTTTTGGTGAAGAACAGCGAAGACTGGAAAACAGTATTTGAACCGGCGGAGTTGGTGGAGCTGATGGGGTTCGAACCCACGACCCCCTGAATGCCATTCAGGTACTCTCCCAGCTGAGCTACAGCCCCACCCTGGAAACTTGAATTTTACAGAAAAAGTTTCAAATTATCAAATGAAACTATCCTGTGATCTGCTCAACCAGCTGCTGGTTTATCCTGATTTCTTCGTTGCGTCTCATCTGTTCGATCAGGTTTTCTACGTAGGAATTGAAGAATTCCATCTTTTTCTCATTGGTCATCTGTTCAACCAGTCCGGCCCTCTCTGATTGAAAACGCGCTTCATCGATTTCGGTCTTTTCAGCCACCTGGAAAACCACGAAACGGTTGGCGACGTTAATGGCGGAACTGACCTCTCCTTCATCAAGACCGAATGCCTCAGCATGGACATCTTCCGAAAAGCGCAGGACGTCATCAATATTAACGCCCCTCTTGAAAAGGCCGGTAGTGGTCACTTCCAGACCCGCTTCCCGCACCTTTGCTTCGAAATCTTCAGCGGAGGGTACTGTCCCGGCAAATTCCCGGGCAAAATCTTCGGCCATTTCTTCAGTCACGGCCCTTGCCTGGTTGGTCGCATAGGTCTCGATTACCTGCTCTTTAACATCCTCAAAATCGGGAATGCTCGAGGGCACAATCTCAGTCACCGCGGCAACAATGCTCCTGCCGCCCAGTTCCGCGGGGTCAACCACCTCGTTTATTTCAGCGGAAAAAATTCCATCCAGAAATTCCGGGGACCTCGGCAGTCCCGGGATACCGGAATCGAAATCAAACAACCCGGTTTCCACTACCTGGAGGTCATTTTCGGAAGCTGCTTCTTCCAGGGATTTCCCGTTCTCAATCTCCTCGTAGATCCGGTCGGCTTTTTCGCCGGCCACCCTGAAAGCCTTAAGATTCCGAGCCTTGAACTCCGCTTCAGCCCTGGCAGCGGCATCACCCTGCACCCTGTCCAGGATTTCAATCAGGTGGAAACCGAAATCAGTCCGGACCACTCTGTCGACCAAACCGGGGACCCGGTTGAAGATCACTGTTTCAAATTCTGGTACCATTGTGCCGCGCGTAATGAAACCGAGGTCTCCGCCTGAGGCGGCGTTTGACGTATCGTCAGAGTGTTCCCTGGCCAACTCGGCAAAATTCCCACCAGCCTTAATCCTGCTCAGCAGTGCTTCCGCCTCTTCGCGGGCCGCCTCCTCATCCTCACCGAACCTGATCAGGATATGCCTGGCATGAACCTTTTCCTCCTGGCTCGATTCCGACAGCTGCTCCCTGATTTCTTCCTCCGTCACCTCGACATTGAGGATGTTTCTCTCAATCTCCAGGTACTTGACCCGTCTTTTTTCAGGAATCCGGTAGTCCTCTAAATGCTCACTGTAATAGGCCCTGACATCCTCCTCGTTCACATCGTCCTTTTTGATGTCTGCGGGATCAAATATTGTATACCTGACACTGACTTCCTGGTTATTCTCGATATACTGCTGCCTGGCTTCGATTTCAGTGGCCCGAATACCGTCGGTCAGGATATTCCGGAATTTCTCGCTCATCATTTCACGGCGCACCGCAGCCTCAAATTCAGGAGCAGTGTACCCCGTATTCCGGACTGCCAGCTTATACTGCTCCACCCCTATGAACTCTCCGTTCACCTGGAAAAAGGGAAGCTCCCTTATGGTCCTGGCCAGTTCAGCAGGAGCGACTTTTATTCCCTGCTCCTCCGCTTCAGCTACCAGGGCATACTGGCTGACCAGTTGATTCAGGGCATTCTGGCCTATGCCCAGCTGCCTGACAATCTCGGGCGGCTGGTTGGCGAGGTTGTACATCTGGTTATAGGAGTCATACACTCTTTGATAATGCCTGCTGAAATCCTTGGCAGTTATGGAATAATCCCCCACTTCCGCCACATTCTGGGCTCCGACCCCGGTCATGAAACCGGTCGGAGTTCCGACAAAAAGGAAGACGGTTGTTGCCGCCAGGGCAACAATCACTACTGACATCACATATTTAACCCAACTCTTTTTTCTTCTGAATAAAGGAAGCATTAATCTATCTAACCTCCGGCCCTTTGATTTTAAAAAAGAAAGTATAGCATAGCTTTACTTTTTCGATTCTTGGCATAAAATTGAATAATAAGTGTTAATATATCCTCCCATCACTGCAGACGGGTCCTCTTCAGGTACAATATTATCAGGTACAATATTATAAAAAATGAAGTCATTAGATTGTTGAGATAGATTCCTATGAACTTATTTTCGATATTCAGCTATTTTTCAAATGATCTCGCCATTGACCTTGGCACGGCCAACACCCTGGTCTACGTCAAAAACAAGGGAATCGTTGTCAACGAGCCTTCAATTGTCGCCATCAACACGATCACCAACAGGATTGAGGCTGTCGGTCTGGAAGCCAAGGAAATGCTCGGAAAGACCCCCGGGTCTATCGTGGCGATTAAGCCGATGAAAGATGGTGTGATCGCAGATTTTGACGCCACCGAGGAAATGCTCAAGTATTTTATCCGCAAGGCTCACCAGCGAAACCACCTGATCAGCCCCAGGATTATCATTTCCATTCCCTCTGAGATCACCCAGGTGGAAAAGAGGGCGGTCCGGGAATCGGCCCTGCGCGCCAAGGCCAGTGAGGTATTCCTGGTGGAAGAAGCCATGGCCGCTGCAATCGGTGTGGGCCTTCCCATAACCGAACCGAGCGGCAGCATGGTGGTGGACATTGGGGGAGGCACTACTGATGTCGCCGTAATAAGCCTGTCCGGGATAGTGTACAGCAGGTGCGTCAGGACCGCTGGAAATGAAATGGACGCCGCAATTATCCAGAGTATCAAAAGGAAGCACAATCTTTTGATCGGGGAAAGAACGGCCGAAAGGGTCAAGCATGAACTCGGCTGCTCAATTGTCGACACCCCGGCTTCAATGGAGATCAAGGGGAGGAACCTGATTGAAGGGGTTCCCAAAACCGTCAAGATTACCAACGAAGATATCCTCGAGGCTCTCGAAGACAGTATCGGTACCATTGTAGAAACAGTAAGAGTTGCGCTGGAAAGAACTCCCCCTGAATTGTCTGCTGACCTGGTGGATAAAGGAATTGTCATAACCGGCGGAGGAGCCTTGCTTCATAACCTGGACAAACGACTGCACAAGGAAACCGGGTTGCCTGTATTCCTGGCGGAAGAACCCCTGTTCTCTGTTGCGCACGGGGTGGGAAGGATGCTTGGAGATATGAACCTGCTCCGCAGAGTAAGCCTGTAATGTTCCTGACATACATAAGAAAGCCCCCTTTTATTCTGGCCCTTTTACTGCTTTTCAACTTTCTTATGCTCTCTGTGCAGATACGTTCGGAAAAAGGGGACACTATACTCTCTCTTGCCGGCCTTGCGGTTTTAACCCCCTTTGTCTATGCCGAACACCTGGTGTTCGGATATACCTCTGACCTGCTGCACAGATACCTGTTCCTGTTCTCCCTGGAGAAAGAAAACCAGAGGCTGGTGGAGGAGAATGTCCAGCTTAAAACAGAATTGCACCAGTTGCGGGGTATAAAGAAACTGGCTGATCGCGATTATCTTTCAGCCATTACCGGCCCGGCGCTTTTCAACTACATTCCCGCCTCCGTTATCCATAAAAACATTAGATTTTTTTCCGGCACGGTGATTGTCAACCAGGGAACCCTCGCGGGCGTGTTCCCTAACCAGCCGGTAATAACCGGTGAAGGCCTTGTAGGAAGGGTGATAGCGTCCAACCCTCTGGCATCTGAAGTCGAACTCATTATCGATCCACTGGCCTCGGCCGGTGTCCTGCTTGAAGACTCCAGGCTGCAGTGCGTGGTCCGGGGGACTGATTCGACTCTGCTGGCCCTTGAATTCGTATCGGCCTCAGAGCCTGTCAGGATCGGCGAAATGATCTACACCTCGGGAACAGACGGCATCTATCCGAAGGAACTGCCTGTCGGCGAGGTCGTCTCAAGGCAGGGCGGAAGGGTTTATCAGGAAATAAAGGTCAAACCGTCAACAGATTTTTCGCGTCTGGAAGAAGTATTAATCATTACCGGAGAAAAGTGATCAGGCCAGGAAACCAACCCGAAGTTTACAGTCCCAAGCTCAGGATATCCTTCCTGTCGGTTCTTCTTCTGCTCTCCATCCTGCTCGATTTTTTGCAAAGCAGGTTTCTCCCACTGTACCTGAATCTCGACTGGACACTAATTTTTGTCTTTTACGCCGGCTGGTCCGCGAACGCAGTGAGAGGTGCTGTGACCGGAACCGTTTTCGGGATAACCCAGGACTTTCTTCTGGGGGTCATGCTGGGCGTTAACGGTGCAATAAAAACAGTTATCGGATATCTCGCGTCCTACCTCAGCAGTATCCTGAATCCGGACCTGGAAGGTCTGATGAGGTTCTGTCTGCTTGGGGTTGTTTCATTTCTGAATAACCTGATTCTCTATAAATCTCACCTCCTGCTGGCGGGTTACCAGATAGAGACACCGGTACTGAGCATCCTGGCGGGAGCTGTGCTCACCGGAATCGCAGGTGACTTGGTGTTCAGGCTTCTGGACCGGATGCGGTCCAGCCCCAAACAATTCATGAGTTAACATTGGTTGGCGTCGCCCTATGGAATTCAACCAGGACAATAAGATTCTTTTTGCCAGGCTCAGGATAATTCAGATAATTATCCTGGTTGTGATGGCCGGATACAGCCTCAGGGTCTGGCAAATAACGGTTGCCAGGTATTCATACTATGCTGATCTTGCCGAACGAAACCAGCTGCGCAATATTACTGTACTTGCTCCCCGGGGACTCATCACTGACAGGGAGGGAAGGATCCTGGCAGATAATATCAACTCTTTCAGCCTGATAATATACCGGGATAAGGCCGATTGCGTTGAATGTACGATCGAGGAGCTTTCCCGCGGCCTGGGATTTGACAAAGGCGCCCTGCTCTCATCGCTTGAGGAAAACCGGTCTGTACCATCTTTCAGGCCTGTTACCCTGGTGGAACGGCTCACCCTCCCCCAGATGTCATGGGTTCTGGCACGATACCGTGAACACCCCGAACTTGACATTGCTGAGGCGCCCATCAGGCATTACCGCCATGGATCTCTGGCATCACACCTGATTGGCTACGTTGGCCGCATCTCTCCGTCGGAACTCTCCGCCCCTGACTACCAGGGGGCAAAGCCTTCCCATACAGTGGGCAAGGACGGGGTCGAAAAGACCTATAACACCCGCCTTATGGGAAACGACGGGGTAAGGACAGTCCTTGTCGACAGCGTCGGCAGAATCCAGGATGAACTGAATTTTTTGGAGCCTGAAAAAGGATCAGATATCATGCTGTCTATCGATCTGGACCTCCAGGAACTGGCCGAAAAAGAACTCGGAGACAGGGAAGGAGCGGTGGTAGCCCTCGACCCGTCTAACGGGGAAATCCTGGCCCTGGCCAGCATGCCGGGGTTTGATCCGAATGTCTTTTCTTCGGGGATCAGCCGCCAACTCTGGGGAGACCTGGTCAATGACCAGTCCAAACCCCTGCTTAACCGGGCTGCCGGAAGTGTCTATGCTCCGGGATCCATCTTCAAGGTCATCCTGGCTGTTGCCGGGCTTGAATCAGGAGTGATTGATGAAAGGACTTCGGTTTACTGCGGCGGTTCCATTAACCTCTACGGCAGGCCCTTCAGGTGCACTACGAGCCACGGGGAAGTATCGCTGAAAGAGGCGATCCGCCAGTCCTGCAATATCTATTTCTATCTCCTCGGACAGGAAATGGGTGTTGACCGCATGGCTGAATACAGCACCAGGCTGGGACTGGGAACCCCTACCGGCATTGACCTGCCGAATGAAGTGTCCGGTCTGGTCCCTACATCCCGGTGGAAAAGGGAGACACTGGGCGAACCATGGTATGCGGGGGAAACCATCTCGGTATCCATCGGCCAGGGCCGGATAAACGCCACCCCTCTGCAGATAGCCCGGGCAATCGGAATCATTGCCACCGGAAAGGCCCCTGCGGTTCACGCAGTCACGGGGCCGGGCTACAAACAGGCCGATCCCTCACCCGTCGAGCCGCTCAATCTCTCGCCTGAGCATCTCGATGCGGTCAGGAAAGCAATGTGGAGCGTCGTCAATGAGTGGGGAACCGGATGGCGGGCCAGGGTGGACGGCTTCGATGTCTGTGGAAAGACCGGCACAGCCCAGCTGATCAGCAGGGAAGTCAGGGAAACCCTTTCAGACGAAGCCAGGGAAAGGTTTACCCATAACGCCTGGTTCGCCGGTTTCGCTCCCCTTGAAGACCCTGAGATTGTCATTGCCGTAATTGTCCAGAGCGGAGGCGGGGGAGGGGTCAGCGCCGCCCCTATCGCCGGACGGATCTTCGATGCTTACTATCACAAGACCAGGGGGCTTGAAAAGGCTCCGGGTCCCGGGACCACCGCCACCACCCAGGAAGAGGACAGGCCATTATGAATTTTCGTAAATCCCTGTCGCAGTTAGACTTTCTCCTTATCATTTCTTCTCTCCTGCTGATCGTAGGCGGCCTCCTGGCCGCCTATAGCCTGAGCCAGGGCGGGACTGATCAGACCCTCTACCTGAAACAGGCATCAAGGGTGGGAATTGCGTTGATTATCTGCCTGCTGTTTATCAGCCTGGATTTCGAAATCCTTACCTATTATTCAATTATCTTCTATGCTTTCCTGCTGGTCCTCCTGGTGGGAGTACTTCTGTTCGGGACAGAAATCAACAACAGCAGAAGCTGGTTCGACATCGGCGGATTCCGGTTCCAGCCTTCCGAGCCCGGAAAGCTTATCTTTATTCTTTTTCTCGCCGGCCTGCTTGGCCGCTCAAAAGCAGAATACCTGCCCCTCTCCAAGCTGGTCCAGTACTCTCTCCTGGGCATGATTCCGGTCTTACTCATACTTCTCCAGGGAGACCTGGGAACGGCTGTCATGTATCTCCCGATCCTGGCCGGAATGCTCTGGATCTCGGGAATCAGGCCGAAAGTCCTGATCATCATCCTGATCTGCTTTCTGCTGGTGGCCCCCGCAGGATGGATGGTGCTGAAGGACTACCAGAAACTGAGAATAAAAGCCGTCTACAATCCTGAGCTCGATCCCCAGGGAATCGGCTACCAGACCCGCCAATCCCTGATTGCCATGGGTTCCGGAGGATTTTTCGGCAAAGGCATTGGAAATGGACTGCATGCCCAGCTGGGTTACGTGCCCGAAAGCCACACAGACTTTGTGTTCACCCTTCTGGTGGAGGAAACCGGCTTTGTTGGAGCTTTTTCCATCCTGATTCTTTACCTGATAATCCTTTGGAGAATGCTGGAAATCGCAAGAAATTCCCGTAATCGGACCGGCTTGCTTATAACGGTCGGCATAGTTTCTTTTTTCCTGTCCCACCTGGTAGTAAATGTCGGAATGGCCACCGGGCTGCTTCCGGCCATTGGAATACCTCTTCCGCTGCTCAGCTATGGCGGATCCTCGCTCCTGGCATCTGCCGTGGCGCTCGGCCTGCTCCTTAATGTCAATCTTCACCGTTTCGCCAATACCTGATCACGGGAATCCATACGGGTACTGGCCGGCTGCCGGAAGTATCCTTCATCCAGGCGCTTTCTTCCTGTCAGTCAAGCAGTAATTTCCCTCTTTCCACGCCTGAAGGCAAAAGAAATTAGTTGCGGCAGAAGCTGTTTAACGGTTATAATAAAATCCTGTTTTCAGGTGATCCTGAAGAAAAAAAGATTTTGAAATTTTAGAGGCAGCAGACAGCTGCCCGAACATATACATAAAGAGAAGCTTTTCAGGCTTACAAGTTTTAAATTTTTTATAACCTTCTGCAAGGTTGAGTATCAGCAGGCAGAAGGTTGGCCCGTGCCGGCTGTACAGGGATTCTGTTTCGTCTCTTCCCGAAAAAAAACAGGATCCCATCAAAACAGCATCATGAAACAGGCATCCTGATTTACGATTTATATCCTCCTGAAAGCCTTCTCCACAAAACAGGTTCCCTATCTGTACAGTTAGGAGAAAGAATGGCTAAAGAGTTGATCATCAGCTCCACGAGCTTGGAAACCAAGCTTGCCATCCTGGAAGAAGACCAAGTTACGCAGATTTTCGTTGAGAGGAAACGTAGCAGAGGAATCCTGGGTAATATCTATAAAGGAAAAGTTGCCCGCGTTCTTCCCGGAATGCAAGCCGCATTCGTAGATATAGGCCTGGAAAAAAACGCATTTCTATACGTTACAGATTTCACTGAAGACCTGGAGGAATACGAAGAACTATTCGTCTCCGGGTCTGATCCTATCGAACAGAAAGCACTGGTCCCGGTTGAAAAAGAGGAGAGCCGCCCCGGAAGACGGGGAAAGCGTTCCGCACAGACCAGGAGCTCACAGAAAACCAGCGTACCTGATGAAAAGCCTTCCCAGGACAGCCCCCCCCGGCAACAGACCCCGGCCCCGGTTAAAGAAATCAAGCCCGAGAAACAGATCGATCCGGTGATCAGTTTTACCGGGGACACCTTTACTGCCGGAATCCTGCCCGTAGAAATCAACAGTGCCGGCAAAAATGGTAAAACCGGCTTCCGGCAGGACTCCCAGCCGGTTCCTCTTTCCAGCGATATTTTACCCCTCACCATCCCGAAGATTTCCAGGGCGGCGAAACAGGGAGCCCACCCGGACAGGGACCGGACCGCCAAGGGAGGGGCACAGGCCGAAACAGTTGATGCGCCGCCTGCCCTGGCAGCACCAAGATCAAACGGGAAATCCAGGGACAGGAAGAAATCCCAGGGAAGAGGTTCCAGCCAGCTTATCGGAGACCTCCTCAAGGAAGGCCAGGAGATCCTGGTGCAGATTGCCAAGGAACCCATCGGAAAAAAAGGCGCCCGGATCACCTCCCACATCGTCCTCCCTGCCAGGTACCTGGTTTTCATGCCGACAGTCGACCATGTAGGGGTCTCAAGAAGAATCGCCTCCAGCAAGGAACGGCACCGCCTCCGCGACATCATTTCGGGTCTCCGGGGAAGCTTCGAGAAAGGATTCATCGTCCGAACAGCCGGGGACGGCAAGCCCAAATCCGACTTCGAACAGGACATGATCTACTTGACAAGACTCTGGGAACAGGTCCGCACCAAGGCGGAACGGCAACCATCCCCTTCCCTGGTCCACTCTGAACTTGACCTGGTCCAGAGGATTGTCCGGGACTTTTTCTCAAAGGATTTCAGCGCCATCCGTGTTGATGATGAACATGAGTATGAAAGACTGGTCGATTTCATTTCCAACTTCAACCCCGACCTGGTCAAAAAAGTCCGCCTTTATAACAAGAAAACTCCCATCTTCGATGAGTTCAAGGTAAACACCGAGATTGAACAGGCCCTCAAGACCAAGGTCTGGCTGAGGAATGGGGGCTATATTGACATTAATCAGACTGAAGCCCTGGTGGCCGTGGATGTCAACACCGGGAAATATGTGGGCCGGACCAACTCCCTGGAAGACACTATTACCAAGACCAACCTGGACGCTGTCCGGGAAGTTGCCCGCCAGATAAGGCTCCGCGATCTTGGGGGAATAATCGTCCTGGACCTCATAGACATGAACGACCCCAAGAACAGGCAGAAGGTAATGGATGCCCTGCTGACTGAACTCAGCAAGGACAAGGCCCCCTCCAAGGTCCTTCCTTTCAATGACTTCGGCCTGGTGTCCATCACCCGGAAAAGAGTCAAGCAGTCCCTGGAAAGGACATTGTGCCAGCCCTGCTTTTACTGCGAAGGTACCGGATTGACCAAGTCCATACGGACTGTCTGCTACAATATTCACCAGGAAGTCAGCAAATCATTGTCCCTGATGGGTGAAGGCCAGGAGCTGATCATCAGGTGCCACCCCGAGGTTGGAAGAGCCCTCCGTGAAAGCGAAAAGGAAGTTTCAGATGAAATCAGGGAAATGACGGGCAAGATCATTACCATCCGGACAGATCCACTGATTCACATAGAAAAATACGATTTCATAGAAGCATAACTCCGAAGGGGAACTGGATGCCGGAATCCGGGGGCAGACCAGGCCCCGGAGTCACCAGACCCTTCGGAAAACGCTTCTTTATATCTTGAAAGCCTCCGCATTGAAAAACCAGAAAACACCCGCCGGTTTAGAAGAACTAGTCAACCTGGTAAAGAAGCTGCGAAGCCCGGAGGGATGTCCCTGGGACCGCGAACAGACCAGTGAAACATTGAAGCCCCACCTGATAGAAGAAGCCCACGAAGTACTCGAGGCCCTGGACAGCGACGATCCCGGGGATCTTTGCGAGGAACTGGGAGACCTGCTGTTCCAGATCCTTTTCCATAGCGAAATCGCTGCGGAAAAGGGGGACTTCAATATCCATGACGTATGCCGGAGAATCCGGAGAAAGATGATTCTCAGGCACCCTCATGTTTTTGGTGATGCGAATTTCAGGGATTCCGATGAGCTGCTGAAAAACTGGGAACGCCTTAAATCGAACGAAAAAGAGAAATCCGGGAAAAAGGCGCAGGAATCCAGCTCCATGCTGGACGGTATCCCCCCTTCGCTCCCAGCCATTCATGTTGCCCGAATGGTTTCCGCTAAAGCTGCCGCGACCGGCTTTGACTGGCCTGATCTTGAGGCAATTAATGAAAAGCTCCTGGAGGAGATCAGGGAACTCAAGGATGCCGTAGATATGGGTT
>CAZOGT010000069.1:0-215 GCA_964579015.1 uncultured Acidobacteriota bacterium
AAAGCCTGCCATTGAGTAAATAGCCTGGCGGTGATCTCCCCGGCGAAGACGGGCAGGGAACCCCAGGTAACGTCGCACTGCTCTGGAATGCCGCTCTGGAGAGCGGCGTTCCACGGAGCTGGATGCTCCAGGTAACGTCGCACCTGCCGGGATGCAAGCTCTGAAGGAGCGAGATGAGAAGGAGAAGGTCACGACTTCAGCAAACCTGTCCCCAT
>CAZOGT010000069.1:225-3483 GCA_964579015.1 uncultured Acidobacteriota bacterium
GTCGGGTTATCATTAACCGGTACCCTAATCAATATTCAAGACTGACGGAATCATGACATGAAAACTCTACGGATTTGCCTGGCCGCCGCCCTGCTGCTGGCGGCATCAATGACACTAACAGCCGCCTCACTGCAGGTCTCCCACGAGGCCCGGTCCCTGGCCCAGGGTGAAGCGGTCCTTCTCACCGTTGCTTCGGACATCCCGCTGGACAGGGTTTCGGCTGAAGTTTTTGATAAAGAGTTCCCTCTATTTTCTGAAGGGGACGAGACCTCATGGAAAGGCATCGTGGCCATAGACCTTGCCTGCAGGCCAGGCTCATACGATGTCAAGGTCAGGGGGTGGACTGAAAACGGAAGTTCGCCGGCTGGAGAAAAATCTCATACTCTCAGGGTGGAGAGTAAAGAGTTTGCCGAAAGAAGGCTTAAGGTGGATCAGAAATATGTCTCACCCCCCCAGGCTGAAATGGAGAGGATCAACCGGGAAGCGGCCTTAACCAAGGAACTCTTCACCCTGACCACTCCTGAGAAATATTGGGCAGGTGATTTTAGAACACCTGGACCTGGAGGAAGTACCAGCCCGTTCGGCAGGAAAAATTTCGTTAATGATGAGCCCCGCAGCCCCCATTCGGGGGTGGACCTGCGCGGGGCCGTCGGCACCCCGGTAAAGGCTCCGGCCTCCGGAAGAATAATCATGGCAGAGGACCTTTATTTCGCTGGAAACACCCTGATGATCGACCACGGATTCGGAATGATTTCCTATCTCTGCCATCTTTACGAAATAAAGGCAGGGGAGGGGAAGGAGGTGCGCCAGGGTGAGGTGATAGGGATTGTCGGCGCCACCGGGCGGGTAACCGGGCCGCACCTGCATTGGACGGTGAAAATCCTGGAACAGAGAATTGACCCCCTGTCACTGCTGGAACTTGATTTCTGATCTTTCCGCCAACGAATAGGAGCCCGATATGAAATTCAGAACCATGCCTTTAGCCTGCCTCATCCTGGCGGCAATAATGCCGGCGGCTCTATCCGCCTTCGGGGAGGATGCCAGGCCGCCTAACGTAGTGCTCATCTATACTGACGACCAGGGAGCCGTGGACATGAACTGTTACGGGGCCAGAGACCTCCATACCCCAAAGATGGACGCCCTGGCGGCCGGGGGAATCAGGTTTACCCAGTTCTATGCCGCGGCCCCGGTCTGTTCTCCTTCCAGAGCCGCGCTGATGACCGGCAATACTCCCCTCAATGCCGGGGTTCCCCGCAACAGCGGCCATTTTTACGGGAATCCCCTGGGCATGCCGACAGAGCAGTACACCCTGGCCGAAATGATGAGGGATGCCGGATACTCAACCGCCCATATCGGAAAATGGCACCTCGGGTACGTGGAGGAGAAAATGCCCCTGGCCCAGGGATTCGACCATTCCTTCGGACATATGGGCGGGTGCATAGACAACTACTCCCATTTCTACTACTGGAGCGGACCCAACCGCCATGACCTCTGGGAAAACGGAAAAGAGGTCTACCGCCCCGGTGAATACTTCCTGGACATGATGGAAGAGGAAGCCCGCGAGTTCATCTGGGAGAACCGGGAACAGCCGTTCTTCCTCTACTTTGCCGTCAACATGCCCCACTATCCGCTCCAGGGCAAGCCGAAATGGCTCGAGTATTACAGCCACCTTCCCTCACCGCGGCGCGAATATGCGGCTTTCATTTCAACCATTGACGAGGCTGTGGGCCGCCTTACCGATTACCTGGAGGCCCTGGGCCTCACCGAGGACACGATCATCATTTACCAGTCGGACCACGGCCACTCAAACGAGGAGAGGACCTTCGGGGGCGGAGGAAGCGCCGGGCCTTACCGGGGATCAAAATTCAGCCTTTTCGAAGGCGGGATCCGCACCCCGGCCATCATCAGCTGGAAAGGACGGATCGACCCGGGGCAGGTCCGCGACCAGGTGGCGGTCAACGTGGACTGGATGCCCACCATAGCCGAGCTGTGCGGAATCGATATTCCCTCAGAGATAATCGAGGGCAGGAGCCTGGCCGGGGTCATCAGGGATGCGAAAGCTGATTCTCCGCATCAGACCTTCTTCTGGCACTACCCCTCCGTCACCATGCACAACGGCGAGGCCCAGTGGGCAGTGAGGCAGGGCCCCTGGAAACTGGTGGCCAACGGGGTGGACCATTCCGGGACCCGGGAGCCCCTGGACCCGGTCAGGGACAAATATTTCCTGGTCAATCTCAAGATGGACCAGACCGAGACCCGGAACCTCGCGGGAGAGTACCCTGAGAAGGTTGCGGAGCTTGCAGGCCTGCACGAAGCATGGTTCAGTGAGGTCAGATACAGGGAAGAGTGATAAGCCGGTGGAATGGGCTGTAAGCTGAACAATCCCCATAAGCTGGAAGCTTATGCCACGATGGGAGCTTATGCTGCCAAGGCGGGACAGGATGCCCCATTCCATAAGCTGGAAGCTTATGCCACGCTGGAAGCTTATGCCACGCTGGGAACTTATGCCACGATGGGAACTTATGCCACGATGGGAGCTTATGCCACGATGGGAGCTTATGCTACTTTGCGGGCTGAAAGTCGGCTATCCCAACCACGTCGAGATCATAATCGGTGTAGGTGTGATATGTTCCCCGGAGCCAGAGCACGGTTTCGCGGTCCGTTATGCCGTTGGGTATAATTGGGCGGATATTGTCCTCAGAGGAATCGCTGGTTATCGCGGTCCATTCCCAGGAAGCGCCGCCGTCTCCGGTTTCACCCCTGTATATTTCCCGGTGACGCTCTCCGTCGAACCCGCTGACCAGCGGAGCTCCGGTCACGGGATCGGCGTTGGTTGAGATATAGATGACGTTTTTATTGCGGGGATCAAGGGCGGCCAATCCGGTATAATCGTCCTCCCGGGCGTAGAGCCTGGTCCCGGCACAGGCTGCTTCACAGGCATGCCAGGCTTCCCCGTCCCAGCGGGCATACCAGTAGCGGTGGTCAAGGCCTCCCCGGCCAGATGTATTTTTCCATTTGCCGCTGTTTTTCTGGACTGAAAATACGGTATAGGGATAACCCTGCTCATCCAGTTCCAGGTCAACCGTCCAGGCCACATTTTCAGCGTCACCCTCAAAAACCCGGGTCAGGTCTTTCACCGGAACCCCGCTTTCAGGATTTGCAGACAACACTCCCAGTGCAGTCCCATCGCTCCTGTGAACCTGTCCGTTCGCTATAAAGCCATGGTATATGCTGTTGTCGAAGGCCCGGGGATGGTCT
>CAZOGT010000069.1:3496-11633 GCA_964579015.1 uncultured Acidobacteriota bacterium
AAATGAATGGTGCTGGTGCCGTTGGAAGCGTATTTCAGGTAAGGCCTTCCTCCGTCCAGCCCGCTGTAGCCTTCCTCCCCTTTTTCCGGCCGCGGCCAGTTCAGCAGCCTGCCCCCGTAGCTGAAGGATTTTCCGAGGTCATTGCTTACCATGAAATTCGGATTCCAGCCGATTCCCCGGTGAAAATTGTAGATCCTGTTATTCTCCCCGCTGAGCATGAAGAGGTTGCTGTAACTCAGGGGAGCCCCGGCGTCAGCCGTATGCTCTTTACTCCAGGAACCAATATCGAGCGGCTCCCTGCTTATTCTCCAGCGCATCAGGCGGTCATCCCCGTGAGTCATGTAACTGGCCAGAATCCTGCCGTCCGGGAGGAGCAGGAAGGCCGGGGCATCATGGTCATCGGCCTGCAACCGCGGATGCAGCTTGAAATGATTCAGTTCAGATGAGGAAATATTGAAGGATGTGACTTCTATGTCGCCGGCATCAGAACCGTCCCGGCTTATGGCAGCTACTGAACCAAAAATCAGAAGGTCGCCCGACACGACAGCCCTCGGGTCCTGATACCAGCACCAGCCTCCGTTTTTTTTGAAGGTGATAATGGAATCGCTCTCCTTGAGATCTTCAGCCGAAAGGGAAGAGATGGTTACAAGGGGCAGCAGGAGCAGCAGGGACAACAGAATTTGCCGGTATTGCATACCTGATTATCACTCGCCCGGGGAAAAAAAACAAGGAAGCAGGGACTTGGATGGGGGGGGAAGTCAAGAGATTCAAGAGTCAAGATTCAAAATTGTGGTCTTGTGTGCCGTGATCGTGGACTGCATGGACTGAGCGGACCGCGTGGACTGCATGGACTGAGTGGACTGCATGGACTGAGTGGACTCAGCGGACTCAGAAAAGGGGGGTCTTGAATCTTGACTCTTGAATCTTGAATCTCTTGAATCTTGAATCTCTCTTAAACCGCAGGCCAAAAGCCTGCTCGTCAATCTTCAATCATTTTGAGGTCAGCGCGCACCATTTCCCTGACAAGGTCTCCAAAGCTGCGCTCGTATTTCCAGCCCAGGACTTTTCGGGCCTTTGTGGAGTCGCCCAGCAGGATATCCACTTCTGCGGGCCGGAAAAATTTTTCATCCACCACCACGTAGTCCCTGTAATCAAGTTCGGCTTCAGAAAACGCAATGTCCACAAACTCGCGCACACTGTGGCATTCCCCGGTGGCAATGACAAAATCATCAGGCTGGTCCTGCTGCAGCATCAGCCACATAGCCTTGACATAATCAGCAGCATGCCCCCAGTCCCTCTGTGCGTCCAGGTTTCCGAGCCTCAGCTCATTCATCTCCCCGGACTTTATCCTGGCCACGCCTCTGGTTATTTTCCTGGTCACGAACTCGTGCCCCCGCCGGGGGGATTCATGGTTATAAAGAATTCCTGATGAGGCGTGAATACCGTAGGCCTCCCGGTAATTGCGGGTCAGGTCAAAGCCTGCCACCTTGGAAATCCCGTAGGCGGAACGAGGATGAAAGGAGGTGTCTTCATTCTGGGGAGTTTCCCTGACCCTCCCGAACATTTCGCTGGAACCGGCAAAATAAAAACGGCATCCAGGGCAAAGTTCCTTGATGGCGGAGAGGACAAAATGAGTTCCATTGATATTGGTATTCATGGTGGAGAACTCATCTTCGAAGGAATAGCTGACAAAGCTCTGGGCAGCCAGGTGATAGACCTCCTGGGGCTGAATCTTCTTGATGACCCTGAAGATGCTGGCATAGCTTTCCATTGAAGCCGCCTCCAGGTTAAGGTCATCCAGGATTCCGTTCAATCTCCACATGCGGTGCTCCGGATCTTCAAGCGCCACCCTGCGCACTATTCCGAAAACCTCGTAGCCTTCATCCAGCAGGTGCCGGGCCAGGTAGGAGCCATCCTGCCCGGTGATTCCGGTAATCAAAGCTCGTCTTTTCATTTTTGCTTCCCTCTGTACTCAAGTCTCACTTCCTGCTGAAACCGGATAGTCCCCATGTTCGGTTTCCTCCGTTTCAAGTACTGCCAGAAAGGGCAGATTCCTGTACTTCTGCCTGTAATCCAGCCCATATCCTACTACAAACCTGTCCGGAATTTCGAACCCCAGGTAATCGATATCCGCATCCACCTTCCGGCACGAAGGCTTGGAAAGCAGGCTGCAGACCTTCAGGGAGGCAGGGTTGCGGGCCGAAAGCATCCTGACAAGAAAACTCAGGGTCAGTCCGGTATCGACGATATCCTCCACCAGGAGTACGTCTTCACCTTCCACGGCCATCTTGAGATCCTTCAGCAACTGGACCTCCCCTGAACTGCGGGTACTGTCCCCATAGCTGCCGACCGAAATGTAGTCGATCGTTAGGTTTACTCTGATCAGGCGGATTAAATCAGCATGAAATATTCCGGCCCCGCGCATCACCCCTACAACTACCGGGCATCTTCCCTGGTAATCGTTTGATATCCGGTCTGCCAGTTCAGCTACCCTGCGGTCGATCTGCTCCCTGGATATAAGGATTTCTCTTACATGCTTTTTCCACCAATGGTCTTCCATAGCGGACAATCATAGCACCAAAGACTGGCCGGGAACCTGCAGTTCCGGGTCGATCAGCAATTGAAAACAGACAACTCCCTGATCAGCGGGTTGACATCCTCCACCTGGCGGGAAGCAGAAGCCTGGGGTTGACGATCCGCAGCACCACCCACATTACAATGCTGCTCAGGTCATCCATGTAGGAATAGACCGGAGGCAGGATCAGGAGGGTCAGGAAGGTTGAGGTGGTCAAGCCGCCAAGAACCGCAAGGCTGACTGGTTCCCAGTAACCTGATCCCGCACCGCCCCCGAAGATAGTGGGGAAGATATAGGGGAGGGTCAGGGGAAGCATCCCGAAAATGGAAGTGGCGGCTGTCATCAGGATGGGTCTCATGCGGTCGCTTCCGCCCTGGATGATGGCTTCAGTGCGGGGCATCCCGCTCCTGCGCAGGAAATTGATATGATCGAGCAGGATGATACCGTTGTTCACGACAATGCCGAACAGCACCAGTATCCCCAGGTAGGCCATCTGGCTCAATGACGTTCCGGTTGCGTAAAAGATCCAGGCCACTCCGATCAGGGAAAAAGGAACGGTACAAAGAATAGTCAGCGGGTGGATGAAATTCTCAAAGAGAGAGGCCATGATGATGTACATCAGGATCAATGCCAGGTAGATGGAAAACATGCTTTCCTGCTCACCCTGCCGGGCATCCCTCCAACCGCGGCCCATGCTCCATGAATAGCCGGCGGGCATGTTCAGGCCCTCAAGAGCCGACTGCGCCTCCTGGGAGGCAAAGAAGGAACCTCCTTTTTCGGTATCGGCAGTGATAGCAACGGTCATCTTCCGGTTTTCGCGCTCCAGGGCTACCGGTCCTTTTGCGTACTCGAAATCTACTACAGAGTGGATGGGAATCATCTCCCCGGAACGGTTCTGGAGGTTGATATTCATCAGCTCGGTCAGGCTGATCTCATTTTCGCCGCGCAGGTACACAATAACATCAATCTCTCCGCTGTCGCCCTTAACCTTGGTGGCGGCCCTGGAACTGAGTGCCGATGAGACGGTCTGGGCAACGTTGCGGGAAGAGAGCCCGAATTTTTCAAGCTTTTCCGTGTCCGCGGAGAAACGAATTTCGTCGTCACCAGTTTCCAGGCTGGTCTGGACATTGGAAAGGCCCGGGATTGCCTGCAGCCTTTCCTTGATCACATTGGCCCAGATTTCCAGCATGGCGGGATCTTCTCCGCTGACTTCCAGGGCAATTCCCATGTCTGAACCGCCCCCCATTCTTCTCATCCTGCCCGGGCGGTATTCAACCCCCGGAATAACCGGGAACATCCCCTCGATCTTCTCCCTGAGCTCAAGCGTGGGGGTCAGATCCCCTTCCTCGGTCAGGATAATATCCAGGCTCCCCCAATACTGGCCTCTCCTGGTGGAATTATTGCTGAAACGGGAGGATATCGACGCAATCTCAAGCTCCTCCGCGTTCTCGAGAAGAAGGTTTTCCAGCCTTTCATAAACATCCACCATCGTATCAAGAGAAAGGGACCTTTCAAGCAATATATTGAAAGAAATTTCTCTCTCCGCAACATTGGGATAGAACTCCCTTTCAATATGACTGAAAAGATAGTAGGTCAGGAAGCCCAGTCCGGCCATCATAATAATGGAGACGAACCGCCACCGCAGGAAAACCTGCATGACCTTCCTGTACCCGGCTTCCAGCATGAGAATGATTCGTTGTTTAGACTTTTCCTTCCCGGCAAAAATCCTGCTGGCCACCATGGGGACGATGGTCACGGATACAATCAGCGAAGCTACCAGGGCCACGGCCACAGTGATGCCGAAATCCCTCATAAAGCGGCCCGAGATCCCGTTCGGCATGAAGATGAAACTGGCAAACACGGCTACCGTCGTAGCAGTTGAAGCGAGAACGGCTACGCTTACTTCCCTGCTGCCGCGGATTGCAGCCTCTATGGCCGGGAGGCCCTTATCCTGGCGATACCGGAAAATATTCTCAAGCACAACAACACTGTTATCCACCAGCATTCCGACAGCGACCATCATGCCCATCAGGGATATGGTATTCAGGGTGATATCAGAACCGCCAATAACCCGCATCAGGAACAGGAAGGCACAGGTAAAGACAATGGAAACAGGGATGGCCATGCCGATGATCAGGGTACTCCTGACCTTCATCAGGAAAAGAAACAACACGATCATCGCCAGGATACCGCCGTAGATCCCTGCGGTTTTCAGGTCGTTCAGGGTACCCAGGATCTGTTCCGACTGATCATTGTAAACCTGGATGGTCAGTTTTCCGCTGAGGGAAGGCATCTCCTGAATCGCTACCAGTTCCTCCTGGATATCCTGGCAGACGGATACAACATTCGCGGTTGAGGCCTTATAGACCATCATGGTAACGGCTTCTTCGCCATTCAGCCGTGAAAAATCATACTGTTCAGGAAAATCGAACCTTATGTCCGCCACATCCCCGATAGTCAGCCCGTTCCTGGTCAACGGAACCTTCTTTATATCCTCAATGGTTCTATATTCTCCGATGCTCCTCAGGGTAAACTTCTTGTCACCGGACATGATATAGCCGCCGGTGAGGCTGATATTGTTGCTGTTAAGCGCCTGTGACAATGTGAAGGAATCTATTCCGTAAGCCTGCAGGAGTCCGTCATCGACCTCGACGATGATCTGTTTTTCGTCCGCACCCCTCAGGTCAACACTCGCGACTCCATTGATGCGTTCAATCCTGCGGGTGATTATTTCATCCACGACCCGGTAAAGGCTGTCCTTATCCCCGGTCCAGCCAATGGCAAACCTGAAGATCGGCATATCCGTAGTCTGCCACCTCCTGATCATGATGCGCTCCACATCATCAGGAAGATTTGCGCGGGCCTGGTCAAGCCTGTCCCTCACCTCCAGGGACACGATATCCATGTCCATTCCGTCAACGAATTCAAGTGACACATTGGCCCCGGAGGTACGGGACCAGGTGCTTATGGATTCAAGACCGTTCAGGGTACTGAGGTACTCCTCCAACGGCCTGGAAATGATCCTCTCAATCTCTTCCGGGGAAGATGATGGATAATCCACCTGCACCCTCAGGTGCGAGGATGACATTTCAGGCAGGAGGGCCAAAGGGAGCCTGGTCAGGGCTATGTAACCCAGCACCAGGACTGAAATGGTGGCCATAAGGATTGTAACCGGCCTCTTTACGGAATATTCGGATATATTCACTTCTTTGTCTCCCTGGAAATAATAGTGTATAACACCGGGACAAAGAGCAAGGTGAGAAGCGTGGAGACTATCAGCCCCCCGATGACGGTTATTGCCAGGGGAACCCTCAGTTCCGCCCCCTCTCCCCAGCTGAATGCCATGGGAGAAAGTCCAAGCACCGTAGTGGTGGTAGTCATTAAAATCGGCCGGATCCTGACGGCACAGGAATTCTTCACGGCCGAGAACTTATCCTGTCCGGTCCGTCTCAATTGATTCGCATAGTCAATAAGAACAATAGAATTGTTGACTACGATTCCGGCCAGGACCACTACCCCGATCAATACAACAACGTTGATAATCTGGTTGGTAATGACCAGGGCCGCGGCCACCCCAATCAATGCGAAGGGAATCGCGAACATGATGATAAAGGGCTGGATCAGGGACTCGAACTGGGAAGCCATGACCAGGTACACCAGGAAAATCGCCAGAATTATGGCAAATCTCATGCTGTCGAAAGCCACGGCCCTTTCTTCGCTCTGGCCTCCCACGTAAGCGGTGAAATCGGAAGGAAGCTGAAGCCTGTCAATCTCGGCCTCTATGTCAGAGACAACACTCGAGAGATCCCTTCCGGAGATGTTGGCGGTTATGACCGCCGCCCTCTGCGGACCAATCCTGCGAATTTCCACAGGGCCCTCTTCCAGGGTGATGTCTGCAACCGCGTTCAGCCGCAGCACCCCTCCGGTGGGGAGATCGAGGGTCAGCTCCCTGAGATCCTCGATGGAACGCCGGTCTTGCTCCCTGACCCGGACCCTGATATCAATATTGCGGTCACCTTCCCTGAACTCAGTCGGAACGTCACCCTGGACCTTGTTTCTCACCAGGTTTGCCGCCGTGCTGATATTCAGGCCATATGAAGAAAGCTTCAGCCGATCGAATATTATGTGCACTTCAGGATTTCCGCCCTCCGTACTGGCTTTCACATCCCTGAGCCCCGGAATATCGATTATGGCATTCTTTATTCTTTCGGCATGGATTTTCAGGCCGTTGAGGTTATAGCCCTGGACCTCAATCTCGATAGGGGTTTTAAAGCTGAAGAGGGTCGGCCTGGAAAAATTAGTCTTTACCGCTGGAACATTCCTTATTTTTTCCCGAACATTTTCTATTACGGCTGACTCTTCTTCATGCAGGATTCCCGGCTGAAGCACGGCCAGGGTCTGGCCTATGTATTCCCGCTCTTCCACCGCGGAGACACCGGACTGGTTTCCGGAACCCACGATCGTGTAAAAGCTTGCTATTTCAGGGGTATCAGACAAATATCTTTCAGCGGCCAGCAGCCTCTTCGAAGTCTCCTCAAGGGCTGTGCCGGGAGGAAGCTCGTAGTCGATCAGGAATTCTCCCTGGCTGATCTCCGGGATAAGCTCGGAACCGAGGTCCCTGATCATGAACATCGACCCTGCAAACAAAGCCAGGGCCACGGCAACCGCCACCAGCCTGGTTTTCAGTACCTTGTCCAGGAACCAGATGTAAGGCTTGACATAAAACGGCAGGAACTCCATCCGGCTTTCAACCGGAGCTTCATCGTCGATATGCTTCAGCTCCTCCCTGTCCCCAAGACTGGCGAGCATGGGAATCAACATGATTGCCACGACCAGGGAAGCCCCGAGCGAAAAGGTCACAGTCAGGGCCTGGTCTGCAAAGAGCTGTCCTGCTATGCCTTCCACGAAAACAATAGGCGCGAATACGCAAATGGTGGTCAGGGTGCTGGCTATTACAGCATGCCCCACTTCACTGGCCCCCCGGTTGGCAGCCTCTCTCGGGTGATAGCCCAGCTTGGCGTACCTGTATATCGACTCCAGCACAACAATAGAGTTATCCACCAGCATTCCAATGCCGAGGGCAAGTCCGCTCAATGACATTATATTCAGCGATACATCCGAGGAATACATCAGGAAGAAGGTTGCCACCACTGAAAGGGGTATGGAAAGGGAAATGATAAGGGTACTCTTAATGCTTCTCAGAAAGACAAAAAGAATGATAATCGCCAGGATGCCGCCGATTAAGGCGGTATTAAGCACTTCATCCACCGACTGCTTGATGAATCCCGACTGGTCAAAAACCACGTCGAACTTCAGGGGGTCCTGCCGTCCCTCGTAGCTTTTCTCCAGCTCTTCCAGCTTTTCCCGGACAGCGGCCGCCACGGACACGGTGTTGGCGTCCGCAGCCTTGAACAAGGCTATCTGGACGCTCTCTTCCCCGTTTATCCTGGTTATGATCTCCCGTTCCTTATATCCGCGGAAAGCTCCTCCAATATCGCCCAGGCGCACCGGAGCCCCATCCTTGAGAGCCACGATAATCCTGTCTATTTCCTCTACCGTCTT
>CAZOGT010000070.1:0-11515 GCA_964579015.1 uncultured Acidobacteriota bacterium
AGGAAAAGGAATAGGATTCCGAAAAGATCCGCCTCGATTTGGTTCTCCTGTTGACCAAAACCATTCCCTGAGGCATCTGTATTGATAAATGGCTGCAAAAAAAAGAAAACAATCTGCCAATAGCCAGTATGTGTTCTGGGGATTCTACGGAATGCTGGCCCTGGGGTGCGTGATCCTGGGGGCCCTTATAGGTGTGGTTTTCGGATGGGCCATTGATCTTCCCCGCGTGGACGAGCTTGAATACATGCAGCCCAAGCAGGTTTCGGTACTCTACAGTTCAAATGGAGAGGTGCTTGACCAGTTCGCAACTGAAAAAAGGATCCTGGTCAGGTACGAAGAGATACCCGAGGTGGTCAAGCAGGCGATCATTTCTTCAGAGGATAAGAGCTTTTTCTCCCATCCCGGCATAGATGTCAGGAGGATGATGGTGACCATTTTCTGGAATGACCTGATCATGGGCAACCGCTGGGGAGGCTCCACCATCACCATGCAGCTCGCCAAGATGAGATTCACCAATACCGGGAAGACAATTGAGCGGAAAATAAAAGATATTGTCTACGCGATCAATGTTGAAAAAGAATATTCCAAGGAACAGATCTTTACTTTTTATGCCAATCAGATGAACCTGGGTCATGGCCGCTACGGAATTGCGGCGGCCGCTGATTTCTATTTTCACAAGAAACTGGAGGATATCACCCTCCCTGAGGCTGCCATGCTCGCCGGCATTATCCAGTCTCCAGGCCGGCATTCCCCGATCAATCGCCCGGACAGGGCTCTTTACCGCCGGAACTGGGTGCTGAGTGAGATGCTGGATAACGGGTTTATTACCAGGGAAGAGCATGATGCCGCGGTCGCCGAGCCTCTGGGGGTCATAGGCAGGGATGACCAGCAGTCTCCGGCTCCCTATTTTGTTGAATGGGTAAGGCAGGGGCTGACCAGGAACTATAGCGACGAAGAAATCTGGGAGGGAGGCCTGCGGATTTACACCACCCTTGACCTGGGGATCCAGAAGGAAGCACAGCGGGCCCTGAGAGCAGGTCTTCGAGAGTACGACCGGGATAAAAGGGGATGGGCAGGGCCGGTGGAAAATGTGCTGGATCAGGGGATTGCAATCGAGGAATATAAGCATCCTGACTGGAGTAAGCTTTTCTATAAAGATCAAATGATACACGGCCTTGTCCTGCAGAGCAGCAGTGCCAATGCCGAGGTAAGGCTGGGAAGTTATTCCTCCAATATCTCACTCGCTGATATGGCCTGGACCGGAGCAAAGCGAGCGAGCGACATTTTGAAGCCGGGAGATGTCGCCCTGTTTACTTTGCGAAACGTAAACAGGGAAGAAAGAACGATCGAAGCTGATCTGGACCAGGTGCCGCAGGTACAGGGAGCCGTCGTTGTCCTGGATAACAGGACCGGCGCAATCAGGGCAATGGTCGGAGGGTTTGATTTCAGCCTGAGCAAATTCAACCGGGCCACCCAGGCACTAAGGCAGCCTGGTTCCATTTTCAAGCCTTTTACTTATATTGCGGCGATGGAGGCCGGTTTTAATCCTAATGACCGAATCCTGGATCAGCCCGTTCAGTTCGAAGACGGTTTGGGCAATCCCTACGTTCCCACCAACTGGGACGACAAGTTCAAGGGGATGATTACCATTGCCCAGGCCCTGGCGGAATCACGGAATGTCCCTACAGTCAGGCTGGCCAACGCCATCGGCCCGGAGGTGATCGCCGAGACCGCCAGGCGTTTTGGCCTTAAACAGAATATTCCGCCCTATCTCTCAATTGCGCTGGGTTCCGTGGAGGTTACCCTTGAGGAAATTGTTTCAGCCTTCAGCTCTTTTCCCAATCACGGCGTGAGGGCTGATCCCTATTCAATACAGCGGGTTGAGGACAGCAACGGGGTTATCCTGCGTGAACATTCACTCTCAGTCCATGATGCCCTGGTCTCTCAGGACGTGACTGAGAAGATGCTGTATCTCTTCCAGGAGGTTATCAGGAGAGGCAGCGGACGTACCCTCCTTCCACTGGGGCATCCGCTGGGAGGCAAAACCGGGACAACCAATGAAGCGACAGACGTCTGGTTTGTGGGCTTTACGCGGGACCTTACGGCCGGGGTCTGGATTGGGTTTGATGATAATACCCCACTTGGCGACAGGGTCTATGGCAGTACCCTGGCCCTGCCTGTCTGGAAGGACTTCATGTCGGAAGTGCTGAAGGATATGACGCCCGTAGAATTTGAGTCAGTATGGAAGCCCGGCCCCTATGACAGAAGCAGGGTGGTTGGAGACCTGGATTCAATGGAATTCATGGGCCCGGTCAGAAGACAGGAATACCAGGTTGAAGACATAGCCCCTCCCCCAGGTAACTGACATTGTCCCCTCTATTCCGGGTCCCACTTCGGGACCCTGCCCGGAGTCCAGGGAGCATTGATCTCTTCCAGGTGATCCTCAAGTTCAGACAGGTCCTTCTTGATGAGTACGGTCAGGCTTTTGAGGACTCTTTCGAACTCCCTGGATGCTATTGAATAGTCCTCCTCCTGGGTCCTGGTCGGAGCTGAGGTAGAGGCGATCTGGCCGCTGATGATGCCCTGGACCCTGCTTTGGATTCCAGGGGGAACCGGCTCGTTGCGGGAAGAAATTGTGGCATCCCCCATCAATTTATTCCTGATCTCCTCCAGCCGGAGTTCAAGATCGCGGGCCTTGTTTAAAAGTCCAATATCAGCTTCCCCGCTGTTCAGTATCGCTTTCTTTATCAGGCTGACCCTGGTTCTCGCCTCTTCCATGGCTTTGACCGCCCCCAGGACAGCCCTTTGAAGTCCCGCAGCCTTTTCCTGGAATTCCTGGAGGGATTTCCGGTCCTTGGCGGGCAGGCTCGCTGTGCCGATGGATTCCGTGGTAAATATCTCCGGACCGGCCAGTACTTCGAACGTGTCGCCGGCATACCGGGACAGGGTGACCTGGTAGGTCCCGGGCACTGTCATCGGCCCTGATCTGCCAGGGGCATTCGCATTCGAAGCTGAGTCCAGTGGCCTGCCGGAAGGAAACCTGAGGTCCCAGGATATCCTGTGCAGGCCAGCGGAACCAGGTCCGGTGATTCTCCTGACAACCCGGTTTTCAGAATCTGTGACAGTGAGGATAATTAATGGTTTTTCCTCCAGATCTTCCTTCCTGAGTTCTTCCCAGGAGGGATAGAACAGGTCCTTACCCTCCTCCCGCAGCTCTTTTTCCTCTTCCCGGCGAATTTCGCGCCGGGTTTTCAATCCATTTTTGAGGTAGTAAGTGAAGCAAGCCCCATAATCCGGATTTGGCGCAGTGTAGTACGAGTCACCCTGGTAACCTTTGGAGCCGGGTCCCAGGGGAGAGTCCTGGATATAGACCGGAACCCCGGGGTTCGCGAAAAGCAGGGCCTCACTCTCCAGGGATGCTTTTTTCAGTTTTCTGAGAGGTGAGTAGTCGTCCAGAATGTAGATTCCCCTTCCAAAGGAAGCTGCCACCAGGTCGCTTTGCCTCCTTTGAATTTCCAGGTCCCTTACGCAGATAGTAGGGATGCCTCCCTGCAGCCTGGTCCATTCCTTTCCGCCGTCAGCAGTGAAAAACACACCGAATTCCGTACCCGCAAACATAAGGTCCGGGTCAACGTGATCCTCAGTCATAGAGTAAACAGAGCCTCTTTCCGGAAGGTTTCCTGATATGGATGTCCAGCTCTTTCCGAGGTCCGTACTCTTCAGCAGGTAAGGCTTGAAGTCCCCGCTTTTATGGTTGTCAAATGCAGCGTAAATCACATCGGGATCGTGGAATGAACATTCCAGGTCACTGACATAGGATTTGTCAGGTACCCCGGGAAAGGACTCGTATCTGTCCCATTTTTCCCCGGCGTCCGTGGAAACCTGGATTAATCCGTCATCAGTCCCCACAACAAGGAGCCCCTCCCGGACCGGTGATTCGGACAGGGATACGACAGATCCATAAAAGGAGGTTGATGAGTTCTTGGCGATGGAATCGACCCCCTGGATTTTTCCCATGACCGGCAGCCTGTTCCGGTCCAGGTTCCTGGACAGATCTCCGCTTACCGCAGTCCAGGAATTTCCGCGGTCGTCACTGCGAAAAAGCTTTTGACAGGCAAAATAAAGCCTTGTGCCGGAGTGCGGGCTGATCAGGAGAGGAGAATTCCAGTTCCAGCGCAGGGGTTCATCACCCTCTCCCGGCTGCGGCTGTATGGAGATCCTTTCTCCGCTTTTCCGGTCAAACCTGGCCAGGTGTCCATACTGTGACTGGGAATAGATTATATCGGGATTATCCGGGTCCACCTGGGTTTCAAATCCGTCCCCTCCTTTTGTGACCAGCCAGTCGGAATTGGCAATCCCATGAATATTGGTGGTTCTGGATGGGCCGCCAAGGCTGTAGTTATCCTGGGTTCCCCCGTAAACATTATAGAAGGGCAGGTCATTATCAGTAGTGACCCGGTAGAACTGGGTTACAGGGAGGTTGGCTTTGAAGCGCCAGGTTTTACCCCGGTCCCAGCTTTCATAGATCCCCCCATCACACCCTGCAAGCAGATAATCTGGATTTCCAGGATCAATCCATAGTGCATGGTTGTCAACATGCTTGCTGTCATTGTCCGCGCTGTTGAAGGTTTTGCCACCATCTTCAGTTACCATCAGCAGTGTATCAAGGGCGTATACCCTGCTGATATCCTGAGGATCAGCTACCAGTTCCTGGTAATATTGAGGGCTGCTGGTTACGTAGTTACTCCGTTTTTTCCAGGTTTCCCCGCGGTCAGTCGACCTGAAGAATCCGCCTGAATCATCAGAGGCTTCAATTACCGCATATAGCACCGCAGGATCCGCCGGTGAAACAGCCAGCCCGATTCTCCCCTTGTCCCCAGCCGGTATGCCGTTGGTCAGTTCCCTCCAGCTGGCCCCTCCGTCGGTAGATTTGTAGATCCCTGATTCAGGCCCCCCGTTTACAAGGGTCCAGACCCTGCGCCTTCGCTGGTAAGCCACTGCATACATCGTTTCAGGATTTCGCGGATCCGCCCATACCTCGCTTACCCCGGTGTCCCCGCTGATGGAAAGGACTGCTTTCCAGTTTTTGCCGCCGTCCTCCGTCAGGAACAGTCCCCGGTCACCTCCCGCGGACCAGAGTGGGCCCTGGGCCGCAACAAAAACCCTGAGTGAATCCCGGGGATCTATCCAGATCATTCCGATATGTTCAGAGTCCTCCAGGCCCACGTTCTCCCAGGATTTGCCGCCGTTTATGGACCTGTAAACACCGTCGCCATAGCCTACGCTCCGCTGGCTGTTGTTCTCACCGGTTCCCACCCAGACCACCTGGGGGTTGTTGGGGTCCATGGTGATGCAGCCGATGGCGTATGACCCCTGGCTGTCAAACACCGGGTTCCAGGTTGTCCCTGAATTCTCTGTTTTCCATACGCCCCCTGAGGCCACGGCTGCATAATAGGTGCCGTTTTTGTCCGGGTGTACAGCCAGGTCTCCGATTCTTCCGGAAGTCAGGGCCGGGCCGATGGATCGAAACTTGAGGCCTTGAAAGGTAGAGGCGCTGTATCTGCCTTCAGGCTCTTCGTTGCTTCCCTCCGCTGCCTCGGGAGTCGTAAAGCTGAGAAAGAAAACAAACATGACAGCCGGAAAACCCGGTCGATATCTCATATCAAAAACCCTCCTTGCCTGAATTCTTTCGGAAAATTCACGCTTATTATGAAAATGTAAACGAAACCAGTCATCCGGGCAATTATTATTTCAGCGGAGTTTTTTTGAATCCCCGAAAATTTAGTTGCATATTTGCACATAAATACAACTAATGGTAAAGTTGTCCGGTTTGAAAAAGGGGAATTTATGAATCAAGAGAATAAATATGTTCAGATGGCGGATGTCCTGAAATCATTGGCTCACCCTACAAGATTGAGAATAGTGGAGCAGCTTTCCAGGGGGGAGAAGTGTGTACAGGAACTTCACAGTGTAACCGGCACTGACATGTCTACCGTATCAAGACATTTATCAATACTGAAAAATCACGAGATCATTGACTCCAGGAGGGACAGGACGTTTATATATTACAGGCTCAAAAACAAATTTGTATTGGACCTGTTTCCCTGCATGGGGTCAGTTTTAGGAGCCACGACCAAGGAGGTTTAGCAGAAATGGCGTACACTTTAAAATTCAGACTAATGGCGATGCTGGTGATAATGATCTCCGGTACAGCATCTGCTTCACAGGCAGACACGCTTGTCGCCCCTGTTCAGGAGAGTGGGGGCCTGACTATCACCGAAGCTGTCAATGAAGCCCTTCAGGCCAATCCCATGGTTGGGGCTGCCAAGGCTGGTGAGCGGGTTGCGGAAGCCAGGATTTCGGAAAGCAAGGCAGGGAGAATGCCTTTCCTCCAGCTGGAACAGACCATGATGCACAGCAATAACCCGGTTTTTGTGTTTGGGTCACTTCTGGAGCAGGAAGGATTCAATTCCGGCTATTTTGATACCCGGTTTCTCAACGATCCTCCTTCAATGAATAATTACCGGAGTTCACTTAACCTCAGGGTTCCTGTGTTCAACAAGTTCAAAACCAGTGCAGCCATTGAAGAGGCCAAAATCGGACGAAAACAGGCTGAAACCGATACCGAGTGGATTGAGCAGCAGATTCGTTTCCAGGCTATCCAGGCATTTTACGGAGTGCTGGTCGCCCAGGCCAGGGAGGTTGTGGCGGAGGAATCCGTGAAGGCGGCGGAAAAGGAAGCAGCGGATATAAAAGGGATGCTTGACCAGGGCATGGCTGTCAAATCCGACCTGCTTGCCATGCAGGTTCAGCTTGCTGATTTTCGCCAGCAGCTCACCCAGGCTTCAGGAGCGGTCAGGACAGCGGAAGCGGCTTTGAATACTGTCCTGGCAAGGCCGGTCAATTCGCCGGTCCAGGTATCAGGGCAGCTGGAAAGTAAGGATTTTGTCCTTCCCGGAGTGGATGAGCTGATGAAAACAGCTCTCCAGGCAAGGCCTGACTACCGGAATGCAAACCATGAAATCAGTGCCATGGAGCAGAGAATGAAGGCGGCAGGAGGACAATGGTGGCCGGATTTGAATGTTTTTGCCAAGGTAGGCAGAAGTTCGCGGAACATAACCGAAGGAAGCTCCGATTTTACAATCGGGGCCGGACTTACGTTCGACATTCTCGATTTCGGGCGCGGAGCCAGGATTGAACAGGCCCGGGCAGGTACAGAAGCTGTCCGCTCAAAAGCTCTCCACCAGGCAAACAGCATCAGGCTGGAGATCGCCCAGGCTTACCAGATGTTCAATACCTCCAGGGAGAGGATTGAAGTAGCCGCAACTGCCGTTGATCAGGGGGTTGAGGCCCTGCGGATCGTTCGGGACCGGCATGAAGCGGGATTAACGACAATAACCGAAGTGCTAAGGGCTCAAACTGCTCTCCTGGGAGCGAAAATGAATCTTCTTGGTGCCCAATATGACCTTTACCTGAGTTTTGCAAAAACCAAACTGGCCACTGGATCCCTTACTGGCGTGCAGGATCTGGCCGGCTGAACAGGAGTTTAGATGATGAAAAAGATATTAACCATATTAGTGTCAGCAGGATTGTTGTTGATTCCTGCAGGTTGCAGCGGAACTGACCACCCAACAGAAGAAGTCTCGAACTCCGCACCGGTAAGGGTCTCGGCAGAAGAGGCAACCACGGATACCGGTACTGGAACCAGGGTCCTGGTCGGTACTGTCAAGGCGGTTGTTACTACCCCTGTATCCAGCCAGGCCTCCGGAAGGGTGCTCAGCACCAGGTATGAAGAGGGTGACCGGGTTGCGCAAGGCTCGGTAATGGCTGAAATTGACCAGGCCCAGGCCAGGTCCGGATTATTACAGGCTGAAGCAGCCCTGCGCGAAGCTCAAATGGCGCTCAGGGAAGTGGAGAGTGGCCGCCAGGCAGCGGTTGCCGGGTTGAATATGGCCAAGGCTAATGCCGCATTGGCAGCTGCCACTTTCAGTCGATTCCAATCCCTGTTGGAAAGGGAATCGGTTTCCCGGCAGGAGTACGAAGAGGTTGAGGCCCGGAATCTTTCCGCCCAGGCGGCGGTTGAACAGGCCGAGCAATCAGTCCTGGCCATGGAGGATAAGAAATCCCAGGTGGAAGCCCGGATCCAGCAGGCTGAAGCCGGAGTCGAACAGGCAAGCCTGAACCTGGGGTATGCGTCGGTTACGGCGCCTTATGACGGAATCGTTGTAGATAAAATGGTGCAGACAGGACAGCTCGCCTCACCTGGAGTTCCGCTTTATGTTGTGGAGAAATCTGACTACGAACTGCACGTTTCCATTGATGTGGCTGGAAGCAGGGAACTTGAACCCGGCCAGGAAGTGCCGGTCTCCTTTGACCACCAGGAAGGGCACCTGATTGGAAAGGTTAAAGAAGTTCTGCCTGTAGCTGATCCGGTTTCCAGGACCGTTCTGGTCAAGATCAGTCTGCCGGCCAATCCCGGGATCTATTCCGGGGTTTTCGGCCGGGCCTCATTCCCGGCGGAAGGGGATGCCTCTGTTTCAGTTCCTGCTGCATCCCTGGTAAGGAGAGGGCAGTTGACGGGCGTCTATGTAGTGGGGCCAGACCGTACAGCCAGGTACAGGCTGGTCAGGACGGGCCGCTCATCCGCTTCGCGGGTTGAGATCCTCTCAGGCCTCAACGAGGGCGAAGCAGTCATTACTGATCCAGGCATGGTAAGTGAAGGCATCGGGGTTGAGATCAACTAAAAAGAGAACCGAGCCCTGATGTTTGCGCCCCTGGAATAATGGAAAGGTGCAGATATTCGGGCTTCATGATACAGGACAGGTAAGAATTATGAGTAGGATTGGATTGGCAGGAAAGATTGCCGGAACATTTATAAACTCCAAGTTGACGGCTCTCCTGGTTGTGGTGTCCATTCTGTTGGGAGCAGGGGCAATCATGCTTTTACCCAGGGAAGAGGAGCCCCAGATAGTTGTCCCCATGGTTGATCTCTTTGTCCAGATGCCGGGCGCGACCGCCAGGGAGGTGGAAGAGAGGGTTACCGGGCCGATGGAGCAACTGCTCTGGGAGATCCCCGGTGTTGAATACATTTATTCCACGTCAAGTCCCGGCCAGGCCATGGTCATTGTCCGCTTCTATGTCGGGGAGGATGAAGAAGAGGCCATTGTGCGGCTGAACCAGAAGATGTACGCGAACATGGACCTGATACCCCACGGGGTCTCCCCGCCCCTGATCAAGCCAAGGTCGATTGATGATGTTCCGATTCTGGGGCTTACACTCTGGAGCGAAGAGCAGGACCATTTCCAGATACGGAGGGTGGCTGCACAGTTGACAGACCAGATCAAGCAGGTCAATTCTGTTTCAGAAGTGACCCTGATTGGGGGCCAGAAGAGGCAGGTCAGGGTTGAGCTTGATCCGGAGAGGCTGAATGCCTTTGGCCTGGACCCCCTGATGGTCATGCAGATGCTGAAAAGCGCCAATATGCAGCTTCAATCCGGAAGCATCAGCAGCGGCAACCGGGAAATCCTGATCGAGACAGGGGGCTTTCTCCGGAATCGCTCTGAAGTGGAGAACGTGGTCGTGTCGGCATTCAACGGCCGGCCGGTTTATCTCCGGGATATTGCCGAGATTGAGGACGGCCCTGAGGAGGCTTCCAACTATGTCCTGTACGGAAATGGGCCTTCTGCAGAGTACGGGCACAAGATTTATCCCGAAGGCCTTCACCAGGAGCCGCTGGTCAGCGGAGATTTTGAAGAAAGTTACCCGGCTGTCACCATTTCCATTTCCAAGAGGAAGGGATCCAACGCCACCTTCGTGGCTGATGAAGTTATCAGGAAGGTGGAAGGCTTGAAAGGCCTTTTGGTTCCTGATGACATCAATATTACAGTGACGAGAAATTATGGTGAAACAGCGGCTGAAAAGTCAGATGAATTGCTTTTCCACATGATGCTGGCCATTTTTTCGGTTGCGATTCTTGTCTGGTTGACCCTTGGCTGGAGGGAGGCGGGAATTGTGGGGATTGCAATTCCGGTCACCCTCGCTTTGACCCTGGTTGTCTTCTATTTCCTGGGGTATACCCTGAACCGGGTCACGCTTTTCGCCCTCATTTTTTCCATTGGTATCCTGGTGGATGACGCCATCGTAGTTGTCGAGAATATCGTCCGCCATTACCGTCTGCCAGAAAACCGGCACAAGTCTGTTTCTGAAATCGCCCTCGAGGCGGTGAGTGAAGTGGGGAATCCAACTATTCTGGCAACCTGGGCCGTTATCGCGGCTATCCTCCCGATGGCCTTTGTGCGGGGATTGATGGGCCCTTACATGAGGCCTATCCCGATCGGCGCTTCAGCAGCCATGATATTTTCATTGATAGTGGCGTTTGTGGTTACGCCCTGGGCCTCGCTGCGGATCCTGAAAAGAGAGAAAGTCGCGGAAGGCGGAGGGGTTGATGAATGGAGCGGTGAGAATGAGGGGTGGAGCACCCGCCTCTACCGGCAGGTGATGAACCCCCTGATCCACAGTCCTCTTTATCGCTGGTCTTTCCTGGGAGGAGTCTCATTGCTGTTGGTGCTGTCGCTCTCGCTCTTCGCGTTCCGGGCTGTTACCGTCAAAATGCTTCCATTTGATAACAAGAGCGAGTTCGAGATCGTCATCGATATGCCTGAGGGCACTACCCTTGAGCAGACTGCCGCGGTAACCAGGGAAATTGCGCTGAAAGTTTCTGAAGAACCTGACGTGGTCAATTACCAGATGTATGTAGGAACCTCGTCCCCCTACAATTTCAACGGGCTGGTCAGGCATTACTTCCTCAGGAGAGAGCCTTTTCATGCTTCGGTTCAGGTTAACCTCTCCCCTTTGCATCACCGGGATATGCAGAGCCACGACCTGGCGAAGAAGGTAAGGCCCGGGGTGCAGGAAATCGCCGAAAAGTATGGCGCGGCTGTAAAGGTATCTGAAGTGCCTCCCGGGCCTCCGGTGCTGCAGACCCTGGTTGCCGAGATATACGGGCCGGATTACCAGCGGCAGCTGGAGCTGGCTGATCAGATCGAAGCCATTTTCAGGGACACTGAAGGCGTAGTTGACGTGGATTCCTATACTGAAGAGCCCCAGCCCGGCTTCAGGTTCCGGATCGACCGCGAGAAAGCCGCCCTCAGCGGAGTCTCCGTGGAACAGGTCGTTTCGGTGTTGAACATGTCCGTGGACGGGGTTCATGCCGGGCTTCTTCATGATCCCCTGGAGAAGGAAGACGTGGACATCGTGCTGCAGCTGCCCAGGGAAGGCCGCTCCTCTATCGATGATCTGGAAAGAATCCGGGTGATAGGATCATCCGGAAAGAGCGTAACCATCGGCGAACTTGTCCGGATCGAGGAAACAACCAGGGAACAATCGATCTACCACAAGAACCTGATGCCTGTGGTCTATGTCACCGGTGATGTGGCCGGGGCGACCGAGAGCCCTGTCTACGCAATCGGGGAACTCCAGAAAAAGATCTCCGAGCTGCAGATAGCCGAGAACTATG
>CAZOGT010000071.1:0-11347 GCA_964579015.1 uncultured Acidobacteriota bacterium
TTTTCCCATGGACCGGATCATGGAGCTCATCGGCGATGCCCCTGAAGTAGTGCAAATGCTGCCCCGGAGGAATCCTTTTCACAAGAGGACTTTTTCAAACCTCAAGTTTTACCTGGGAGACAGGTTCCGTCGCGAGGTCTGGACAGAGACCATCAACGGCAACAGTTACGAGATAACGCCTCCGCTTCTGGAAGGGGACAGCCCGGCCATTTTTCCCGAAAAGGACCGCTTTCGGCTGGGGGTGTCCTCTTCCGGCGAAGGTGCTTCCAGGCTGTTGAAGGAGTTTGCCGCAGGCTGCCCGGCCTGCCGCGACGGAGAGTTCGGGATTACCACGGTGGAAAGGTGCGACCTTACTGTCCTCACTTCCGGGGAAGACCCGGGGGACCCTGACTGCAGAGGCGAACTGGATCTTCTCCTGGTGGACCTTTCCGAGGGAAAGCGGGCTGAAGCCGGTTTGCGGCTTCTTTCCCGGGAAGGTCACCTGGTGCTGATCGGGGACCTTACGAGGCTCGAAAGCCTGGCTGAAGACATGACCCTCCTCAAGGAACTAAGGAAGACCAGCAAATGGAAGATCTGGACCGGGAGCGAGAGGATCGACCGAACGAAGCTGGTGGAAATCCTGTCAGGCCTGATGTTCAGGGACGAATCAAAGTCCCGGGAAGGAAAAGACAAGGGCCCCCTTTCCAGGATCAGCGGAGAGTCTCTGGAAGAGAAGATCAGGGCCAGAAGGCGGGAGCTCGCGAAGATCAACGGTTCATTGAGGTTTCCGGATGCCAAGGGAGGCGCTGACGATTCAGGGGAATGGTCCGGGATTATCAGGGAATTTTTCCTGACCGGGTCCTGCCCGGAAGACATTTATACAAGCGTGGACTTCAGCTCCCCGGCCCTGCCTGCGGTACTTTACCAGCTGGACAGGGAAAAGGTTTTTGAGACCGGGTACCCGCTGGTGGCCATCCAGAGAAACGGAAATACGGATTTCCTGCCCCTGCGGGAGATAATCAGCAGGATAGTTGATGAGCAGTATCTGCCCGGACTGATCAGGGCTTTTGCCTCAGCCCTGGAAGAGCGTACCAGGGCGGTATGTGAGCTTGACAGCGGGCTGGTGGAAAGGGCCTTCGAAATTTTTGCTTCATCTCCTGATTTTGACGGGGGTGAAGTTGAGGAAGCCGGAAAGGGTGTCCTGAAGGCCCTGTCAGGCCTTTTTGATTCAGCCCGGATTTTGACTTTTTCCCGGGCCGTACTGCCTCTTGTCTGCCACAGCATAGCGTCGGAGAAAAGGACTGAGAGGAGGAAGCAGTTCCGGGAGGAGGTTTCCAGGCTTTCCGGTCAGCTGGGGGACATGCTGCAGGCGGAGGAGCGCCGGCTTCTCGAGGCGGACGTTGGGGAAGTGGCGGATGAGCTGGGAGAGGCCTCCCGACGCTTCCTGGACCCGGAGGCCATGATGAAACTGCATTCACGGCATAAGGTGTCCCCGGGGTTTTCCCGGCAGAGGAGGGAAGCAATCAGGGGGGCCCACCAGGTATTGAAGGATTACCTGAAGGTCACGGACCAGTCGCCTGAAGCTTATTTTGTCTTCGACAAGTACACCTATGAAGCGTTTCCTCTACCCGGGGTTTCAGTCCAGACCCATGAGAATCCCTTCCTGTTTGCGGCCGGAATTTTCGATGGACTGGCCGAAAGGCTGGTGGAAGTCCTCAAGGCGGTACAGCTGGCCAGGAAGGAGACGGAGAGTGACGGGGGATCATCGGTAGCGGACAGCCTGACTGAAAAGCTGGACTGGACTTTCCTGGAGATGGATGAACTGTCACTGATTCCCCCGGTGGTAGTCCTGATATCGAGTGAAAGCGTCTTCGAGAAAAGGCTTTCCAGCCTGGGCCGCCTGATCAGCAGCGGCCGCCCGGTGGCCGTACTGGTGACCAGCAGAGAATATGACGTCATGGGCGATGACCTGTGGCCCAAGCATTCCGGGATATCCCCTGACCTCTGGCACCTGGTGCTGGCTTTTCGGGAGTTGTTTGTATTGCAGAGTTCCCTGGCCCTGCCGATGCATACCATCAAGGGCCTCCGGGAATGGATTTCCCAGCCCGGGCCGTCAGTGGCCCTGGTTTCGGTTCCGCGGGCCGGAGACGGAGGGTTTGTGGAATGGTGGAGGTCCTATGCCGCCTGCCTGGGACGGGCTGTGCCTATTTTCAGGTATGACCCTTCTTCCGGCTCATCATGGAACGAAAGAATCGACCTGGAAAAAAACATGCTCCCCGAGGAGCCCTGGATCAGGAAGCAATTCGAGGTCAAGACCAGCGACGGCAAGATCCATAAAATGGAAGACACTATTACCCCTGCTCATTCCGCGGTATTGAAGGCCAAATTTTCCGGCCATTTCCTGACCATACCGGAAGAGGCGTGGGATGACAACCAGATTGAATTCCGCGAATACCTGGACAAGGGCATCAAGCTGGAGCCGGATACCATTCCCTACATCTGGGTCTTGTCGAAGGATAATGTACTCAAGCGTGCGATCCTGACCAGGGATGTTGTCTATGCATGCCAGGAACGGGGCAGGTCCTGGAGGATGTTCCAGGAGCTGGCCGGTGCCGGAGCCGCGGTCCCGTCCCGGGAAAAGGAAGATGCGACATCAGGGCAGGCCCGCCTGATTGGAGCATCAGAATTAAAATCAGCCCGTGAAGAAGGTGCCGCACAGGTGATCGATCGGCTAATCGAGGTCCTTGCAGGGCCATCATCAATTTTTCAGGAAGCACCTCCCCTTCCTTCCAGCATGAAGGGGGCAGAGGATGTTAAAATTATTCGAACGGAAAAGGATGCGTTGCCCCAGGAAGAGGAAAAGCTTCCCGAAACCCTGACAGTTCTGGAGGATGAAGCAGAGGATACCGGAGAGGAATTAAGCGAAGAGCCATATATCGAATCCGAACTTTGCACCACCTGCAATGAGTGCATCAACCTTAATCCGTCAATGTTTCAATACAACAGCAACAGGCAGGCCCGCATAGCGGATCCTGAGGCCGGAACCTACAAGCAGCTGGTTATTGCGGCTGAAAATTGTCCGGCCAGATGCATCCATCCGGGCACTCCCAGGCCTGATGACGAGACCGCGACAGAAGAAATTATTGCCAGGGCCAAAGCTATACATTAAGACAGGAGAGATTGGTTTGGAAGCAGTTATAACAGCAGCAATTATTATGACGGGTCTTGGAGTGGTTTTTGCTGGGATTCTGGCCACTGCAGACCATTTTCTGAAGGTGGAGGAAGACCCTCGCCTGGAACAGGTTGAGAATCTTCTGCCGGGAAACAACTGCGGCGCCTGCGGGGAGCCGGGTTGCGCTGCTTTTGCCTCCAGGCTGGTCCAGGGAGAGGCTGCTCCCAGCGGCTGTACGGTAAACAGCCAGGAGAACATTGCCAGGATCGCCAGCCTGCTCGGTATTGACGCGGGAACCCGCGAAAAGCAGGTTGCCCGCCTCAAGTGCGCCGGGGGGGAGGGCCTGGTTAACGAACTCGCCAGCTACCAGGGGATATCCTCCTGCCGGGCGGCGGTACTGGTAGACGGCGGAGGGCGCTCCTGCACATTCGGGTGCCTGGGGCTCGGCGATTGCCGGGACTCCTGCACTTTCGATGCAATAATCATGAACTGGGAAGGCCTGCCCCAGGTGAACCCCGATCTCTGCACAGCCTGCGGGGATTGCGTGGATGCCTGCCCGCTGGACCTCTTCACTGTCATTCCTATGTCACATAAGCTTTTTGTGCAGTGCAGTTCACCCCTTACAGGAGAGGAGGCCAGGATCCGGTGCGCCGTAACATGTGATGGTTGCGGGCGCTGTGCCGCTGATTCTCCGCCCGGAGTTGTGGAAATAGAAAACGGGCTTCCCGTGGTGCGTTATGACCTTGAAAAGAAACCTGAAGAGAGGGCGACCTGGAGATGCCCCACCGGATCCATTGTCTGGATCGAGGGATCTCAGTTTGTAAAGCCCCTGACCAAAATAAGCGAGGAGCGTATTCGTGCGTAGTCTCATATCCAAATTACGTCTAGATCGTATTGTCAGTTTAATAAGCGGTAAAACAGAAACAGCCGAGGCGGACCCTTCGGAAATCATTACTTCTGTGGAGGCCGTGGCTGTCATGGAAAACCTGGTATGTGATGCCCTGGTCAGGAATTCCCTCAACGAAGAATCTTCCGGGTCCGTAACAGGGACAGACCAATATGGAACGAACGTCTTTGGACGGCAGGTTGTGGAGATCAGTGCGGCAAGCGTTACCGAAAGCCTGGCTACCGCATCGGGAATGGCCCTGGCCGGGTCCAGGGTGTCGTCCTTCTTCACCGGGGATCGGATCCTGGAAGGATACCAGCAGATCCAGTTCATTGCTGATCACCATATCCCAATGGTTCTTCATCCCCTGCTGAGGGAGGGGTTTGGCCCGGGAAGCAACCATGCCGGATATCATGGAATTTCCGACATCGGGCTTTTCCAGATAATGCCCCACACTGTCCAGCAGGCGGTTGACTATACCATCCTGGCCCACTGGCTGTCGGAGAGGTCGTTAGTCCCGGGAGTGGTCGGCATTGACCGGAACAGGATCGAATCCGCGTCCCTTCCTGCAGCTGAAAAACTCAGGTCGTTCCTCGGTGCCGCAGATGACCTGCTGAGTTCCCCGACTCCTTCCCAGCTGCTTCTTTTCAGCGGGGAGAGGCGACAGGTCCCGGCCTGGTTCGACCAGGACCGCCCGGTGTCAGTCGGAACCCAGCAAGGCTCCAACGAGGGTGCCGCGCGGGCCGCCGGAAACCAGGCCTTCTTCTTCAGCCACCTGCAGAAGCTGGCCAGGGAGGGCATGGATGCACTCTCCGAGGTAACGGGGAGGGCTTTAAGCTTTGTTTATGAAGAGAACCTTGATTCTGCCGATACGGTGATTGTAGCCCAGGGCACCGCTGTCCAGACCGCCGCTGCTGCTGCGAAATTGATGGGCCGGAAAAAGGGCGGCAAGGTTGGGGTCCTGGGGATCACCTGGCTGCGTCCTTTCCCTGCGGCGGAAGTAGGACGGGCCCTTTCAGGCAAAAAGAAGGTGCTGGTGCTGGAAAGCCTGAATGCCCCCCTGGCCGGGACCCTCCCCCTGCTCAGGGAGATCCAGGGATGCGTTTCGGGTGGGAAACACACCTGGATGTCCGGATCATACGGGATGAACGGGCAGCCCCTGAATGCCGGACAGATTGCAGATCTGCTGGCTGAACTCCAGGGCGGTTCGGCCCGGGGCCATGTCTGGCTGGGCATTACCTCGGGACGTGAGAATTCAGCTGATTTCCCAAAAAGGGAAGGACTGATTAACGCGGTTAAAGGTGATTACCCTGAACTGGCCGCCACTACGGTCAAGCCCGCCGATCCTGATGTTTCCGATTCCGGAAGCCGGACTGTTATGTGGATCGGCCCTGATACCATGGAGCTTTCCGAGGTGCTCACAGGACTCGTTGAAGCCGGCGGCATTGAAGGCCAGGCTTCAGGCTTTGGATGGTCCCCGGAAGCCGGGGTACTGGCAGCGAGGGTGACCGTGGGCGGAGATGCCCTGCAGGTGCCGGAAGCCGGGACCGGGGTTGATGTGCTCTGCCTTGGAAAGACCGGTCTTGATGTGATTTTCAATCCGCTGGAAGACATGATTAAAGGAGGCGCCGTCCTGATTCAGAGTGAACGTCCCGCGGATGAGCTCTGGACATTGACTCCGGACTACTGGAGAGACCAGGTCAAAAGGCTGGGCCTCAGGATCTACCGGACCGAGAAGAATTTCAAGGATGCCATGGTCAACCTCAAGGATTTGTTTGAGGGTGATGCCGACCTGGAGCCGGTGAACTGGCAGGATCTCGGTGAGCCTGAAGTGGTTGAGGATGGGGTTCCGGGAGGAATCAGGCGCTTCAATGAGCCAGGGAACGAATATGACAATCTTCCCCGTTTCTGGGGTGAGCTGATGCAGCCCAAGCGGGGCGGAAGCAGTGACAATTTTCCGGATCCCCTGGTAACTCTTAATGCCGTGCCCGCCTACACAGCGGCGCTTGCCAGGCCGAGGGCTACTGCCATGCCCTTTATGCCGATGCTCGCCGACGGGAAAAGCAGGATCAGCGGTACCAGCTGGGCGGTCTGCCCCGACTCTGCGATCGGGGTGACCCTGATCGACACAGCCGGGCTTCTGGACGCCCTCGCGGATACAACCGGGGAAGAAGGAAAACTGGCCAATGCCGTAAAAAGGGCCCATAAAACCATTGCCCAGAAGATTTCCGCTGCCCTGGCAAAGGACCCTGCGGTTGCTCTCACCTACCATTACATTCTTGAGATATATGATGAGTTGGTCCCGAAATTGAGGGTGGCAGATGCTGACAGGGAGGAGCACCGCCGGATCTTCGCCCGAACAGTATTCGCTTTCGAACAGATTGATCCGATCGTGACTGAAGAGCATTTCGTGAATCCTGAAAAAGAAAGCAAGGGTTCGGGGCTTCTCCTGGTTGTGGCATTCAACCCGGATGCCTGCCAGGGCTGCCAGCTCTGCATCAGGAACAGCCCCGATGAGGCCCTGAAGCCGGTCAGGAGAGTCGAAAGGGCCAAAGAAGCCCGTGAGGCATGGAGACTTTGGGAAGCACTGCCTGCCACCGGGAAAGGCAGTATATCAAGGGCCCTGGAGACCGGGATGGATGCCGTTTCCGGAGCCTTGCTCGACCGGAGCTGTTCCCAGGCCCAGGCTGTCGGGTCATTCGGCCTTCCGGGGTCAGGGGAGCGCCTGGCGGCCAGGCTGGTGGCAGCATTGGCCGAAGCCGGGGTGTCGGAGAAATTTACCTCCTATGCGGACCGCTGCGAGGAGGCTGCCAACTCCCTCCAGGAGATGGTTGACGGCATGCTGGAAGAGGGTAAGCCCCGGGACGGCAGGAAGGTTGCCGAAGCCCTGAGGTCAGTAGCCAAAAGGAGGATAAACAGGAGTGAGTTGGATTCCCTGCTGGAAAAGGCCGGGGCTTCTTCGTCCCTGGACCCTGTAAAGATCTTGGAGAGGCAGGAAACGGTTAATGCGCTGAAGGAAACAGCCCGCCTGGTAAGGGAAGGGGACAGGGGAGTAAAACGGGCTCATTTCTCAGTGGCGGTCATCGGCGAACGTGTTGCGCGATGGGCCGGCCGCTTCCCGAATCACCCCTATAACGCCCCCCTGCTGGTAGACCTTTCACCAGAAGGGATGCAGACAGTAGCCGGGGTTGCCAGGGCTTTGGCCCGGAAGCATATCGACGAAGTGAGGGTGCAGAGAAGAGCCGGACTTTACCTCGAGGCTCCTGCTGACCTTCCAGGCAGAATAGCTGAACTGGGACGCCTGACCTGGGACAGCCTTACGGATGATGAGAAATCTTCCTGCGCTCCGTTGATCGTACTCTGTGATGAAAATTCCCTGGACCGGCAGGGTGTGGCCGGGCTGACCGGAATGTTGAATTCAGGACTTCCAATCAAGCTGGTATTGCTTGATTCATGCGATATCACCAGGAATGGGGTGGATCCCCTGTTCCTTGGGCTATCCTGCAAGGACGTTTTCATTTTTTCGGGTTCCCTCGGCGATTTCAGCAGTTTTGCCGATGGGGTCAACCGGGCCATGTCATGGGGAGGTTCCTCCCTGATCAGGATACATGTGCCCCTTCCCCAGGAGCATGGCTTCACTCCGGCCCTTACCATTGAAAGGGCCAGGGCTGCTGTTAAATCGGGAGTCATCCCGGTTGTCACCTATGATCCCGGCATCCGGGGCGAGTTCCATTCGAGATTCTCATTTGCAGCGGAGCCGGTAGCCAACACGGCTGCGGTCCTGGAATGGGCCGCCGGAGAGGAGCGCTACAGCAGGTTCTTCAGCAAGCCCGGAGACAATGACAACCTGATGGACCTTGAGGTTTTCCTGGAAATGGATGAGGAGGAGAGGGGATCGGCAGTTCCCTCAATTATTGATCCCGGCGGATCAGGGGAAATGCTGATTGACTCAGAACTGCTTAAAGCCGCCCTGAGGGTGACTGGAATAATGGTTGCGTGCAGGGAGCTTAGTGGACATGAGAACCCGGAAGCGGAAAAACTCCGGGCTGAACTCAAGGAGAAGCTGGAAGCTGGTGAAGCAAGGGATGCCGAGGTTGAAGATATGGAAAAGGCCTACCAGGCCAGAATTGCCGAACTGGAAGCGAATGTAAGCGGGCAGATGGCGGAAAAACTCCGGACCAGGCTGCTGAACCTTGCCGGATTCGGCTCTAATGATTCATAGACGGGATATAGTTAAATGGCGAACGCTGCTTTTCGGGAAGAAGAGTTGAGAACATTTAAGCATGGTGTCCATCCGCCGGAGAATAAAGGAGCGACATCAGGAAGGGCCATAGAAAGAGTTCCTTTTGGCAAGGAATACGTGATGCCTCTTTCCCAGCACATAGGTGCGCCTTCGGTCTCGATTGTGAGTGTCGGGCAGGAGGTTTTGCGGGGGGAGCGCATTGCTGATCCCGGGGGATTCGTATCAACGACGCTCCATTCCCCGGTGACGGGCAGAGTTACGTCCCTCGGGCCGAGGCTGCATGCCAACGGAAAAATGATGCCTTCGATTACTATCGAGGCCGACCCTTATGCCAGCCAGAGAACCCAGCCCCAGGAACGCCCTGATCCTGCCAGGCTCGATAACCGCGCTTTTGCCAGGCAGCTCCAGGATGCCGGGCTGGTGGGACTCGGGGGGGCCGCTTTTCCCAGCCACGTCAAGGTCCAGATTCCTGAAGGCAAGAAGATTCAGTACGTGGTGATCAATGGAGTGGAGTGTGAGCCTTATCTGACCTGCGATGACCGGCTGATGGTGGAGAGGCCTGAGGCCGTAATCCGCGGAACCCAGCTGCTGATTGACAATACCGGTGCGGAAAAAGGGTTTATCGGGATAGAAGCCAACAAGCCCGAGGCGGTTGCATCCCTGAGGGCCCACGCCCCCCAGGGGATTGAAATCGTCCCCCTGGAGGTCAAGTATCCGCAGGGCGCTGAAAAAATGCTGATCAAGGCCCTTCTAAACAAGGAAGTTCCAAGCGGCGGACTGCCCCTGGACCTGGATGTCCTTACGAATAACGTGGGGACAACGGCTGCCATCGCCGACTGGTTTGACTTTGGGATACCCCTGATTGAAAGGGTGGTGACAGTCTCCGGTCCCGGAATTCCTCACCCCAGGAACCTCCTGGTCCCTCTCGGCACTCCGGTCTCCGCCCTGATCGAGTATTGCGGAGGGCTGAAGAAAAATACCAGGCAGCTGATCATGGGCGGCCCAATGATGGGTATGACCCAGAAGAGCCTTGACGTACCGGTGATGAAAGGAACGTCCGGACTGCTTGCGCTCACCAGGGTTTTTCAGGCTGAGGCCAGGGAGTACCCCTGCATACGCTGCGGACGCTGCCTGGAGGCCTGTCCGATGTACCTTAATCCGACCCGCCTGGCCCAGCTGGCAAAGATGAAGGTAGTTGACAAGCTCCCGGAATACAACCTGATGGATTGCTTCGAGTGTGCATCCTGTTCATACGCATGCCCATCCAATATTCCCCTGGTCCAATGGATCAGGATAGGGAAAACAATGGTCCGAGAGGCGCAGAATAAGAAATGAAGAATTCACGCGAACATAACCTAGTACTCTCGACATCCCCGTTTCTGCACGATGACGCAGGCACTCCCAGGATCATGGGAGATGTGCTCCTGGCAACCATACCGCTGCTTCTGGCTGCTGTCTGGTTTTTTGGAGTTGGTGTTTTACTGGTTGTTTCCGCTGCCGCCGCAGGCGCAGTCGGTACTGAATGGATATTCAGCCGTTCCCGGAAGCAGTCACCCATCCCTGACAACAGCGCCCTGCTTACGGGTGTTCTGCTCGGGCTGATCCTGCCTCCCGGGTTTCCGCTCTGGATGGCGTTTCTCGGCGGCGCGGTCGGAATCGGGCTGGGAAAACTGATATGGGGCGGACTGGGACAGAACGTTTTTAATCCGGCCCTGGTGGGGAGAGCCTTTTTGCAGGCGGCCTTTCCCACAGCCATAACCACCTGGAACGCGCCAGAGCAGGGACTGATGCAGATTTCTCCCAGGATTTTTGCAGCTCCGCTGTTCCAGGCCCCTGCTGACGCCACTACGGCAGCCACTCCCCTGGGACTGGCCAAGTTTTCCGGAGAGATCACAGCGCTGGTTAAGTTATTAGTTGGAAATATCGGGGGTTCCATCGGCGAGACTTCCAGTTTGCTGATTATCCTGGCCCTGGTCTGGCTGATTGCAAGGCGGGCCGGAGACTGGCGCCTCCCTGTAAGCACCATTGCCTCCGTTGCCCTGTTCAGTTCAGCCGTCTGGCTGATCACGGGCAAGGAGAATGCCCATCCCCTTTTCATGGTGTTTTCAGGGGGCCTGCTTTTCGGGGCGGTCTTCATGTGCACTGATCCGGTAACCACCCCGACCACTCCCAGGGGAGCCTGGATTTTCGGGGCCGGAGTCGGTTTCCTGGTAGTGCTGATCAGGCTTTACGGAAGGGGTGATGTACGCGATCCTGCTGATGAACGCGGTTACCCCCTATATCAACTCCTATACCCAGCCCCGCCAGTTCGGGGGAGACAAGGCCCGGTGAATGTAGAGAGACCCGTCCCCCATGGGCGGTTGAGGGAAAGAATGAATCCTATGCAGAATTATAACGTTGAATCAGTAGAAGGAGAGGAGCTCGGTAATGTCCAGTGAAAACAGAGCGGGGCCCCTTCGGCTCATAGCTACGCTGGGACTGGCCGGCCTGTTTTCAGGCCTGGTTCTGGTATCGGTTTTTCTGGCAACCCAGCCCCTAATCAAGAGGAACCAGGAAGAGGCCCTGGAAGCAGCCATTTACCAGGTGCTGCCGGGAGCCGAGACCAGGAAAATATTCGTGGAAAAAGGGGGGGAACTGGTGGAAGCCGATTCCGCCGAAGGTGAAGATGCGGTTTATGCCGGCTATGACGGCAGCGGAAAGCTCGTCGGTTACGGGATCCCCTCTTCCGGTGCCGGATTCCAGGATACAATCAGCCTGCTTTACGGGTACGATCCCTTCGAGAAGAAGGTAGTGGGGATGCAGGTCCTCGAGAGCAGGGAGACACCCGGCCTGGGGGACAAGATCATCAAGGACCAGGATTTTCTTGATGACTTCAGCGCCCTGGAAGTCGAGCCTGAAATCAAGGCTGTCGCCGCCGGAACCAAGTCTGGCGCTAATGAAGTCGATTCCATCAGCGGGGCGACGATTTCTTCCAAGGCGGTAGTGAACATCATTAACCAGGGAAACGATAAATGGAGGAAACTCATCGATGAGAAGACCGAAAGCGAGGGTCAGGCTGAATGAGTAA
>CAZOGT010000072.1:0-11255 GCA_964579015.1 uncultured Acidobacteriota bacterium
AGATGATGGTCGGGGGTGACGGAGCCTGCATGGGATGCGGAGAAAAGACTTCCACCAGGCTCCTGATGTCCGCGATAGAGGCTTCACTGCAGCCGCACGTTACCTCCTTTGTAGAAAAGCTAGACGATTTGATTGAGAAGGTCGACTCCAAGGCCAGGCTGCTTTTGGCCAGGGACGTGGACCTCTCCGGGGTGAAGCAGGACGGCAAGGTGGACGTGTCCCTTGATGAGGAAAATAGTACCCGCCTGCAGAAGCTCACCAAGCTCCTTAATGAACTCAAGGACCTGAGCTGGAGATATAAGACAGGCCCCAGCGGGGTCGGAAGGGCGCGCCTCGGAATGACCAATTCAACTGGTTGCTCTTCGGTATGGGCCAGCACCTATCCCTACAATCCCTATCCCTTCCCCTGGGTCAATCACCTGTTCCAGGATGCTCCCTCAATTGCCATTGGCATCTTCGAAGGGCACATGAGGAAGATGGCGGATAACTTCGCCCTGGTCCGAAGGGCAGAGCTGGAGATAAATGATGCCTACGATCCCCATGTGCACGATGAATTTTTCGTCGGGTTCGACTATAACCAGTTCACCAGTGATGAATTCCTGCTTTGCCCACCGATAGTGGCAATGGGCGGGGACGGGGCCATGTATGACATCGGCTTCCAGAACCTCTCAAGGCTGATGGCATCAGGCAAACCTCTCCGCGTGGTGATCCTGGATACCCAGGTTTACTCCAATACCGGAGGACAGGCCTGTACCAGCGGTTTCACCGGGCAGGTCGCTGACATGTCCTACTATGGCAAGGCCCAGCATGGCAAGAATGAGGCCAGAAAGGAACTCTCCCTGATTTCCGTGGCCCACAGGACTTCATACGTCCTGCAGTCATCCCAGGCCAACCCGAGTCATTTGATGGCCGGGCTGCTGAGGGGCCTGGCATCAAGAAGGCCGGCGATATTCAATATATATGCCCCCTGCCAGACCGAGCATGGAATTCCGGATGACGCTTCCCTGAGAAATGCCAGGCTGGCTCTCGAGGGGCGGGCCGTTCCCTACATGATCTATGATCCTGACGCAGGTTCATCCCTGAGTGAAAGGCTGGACCTGGACGGAAACCCGGAAATTGACAAGGATTGGCCTACCTACGAACTCAAGTACAAGGATGAGAACGGCAAGGACCAGGTAATGGAACTGCCGATGACCATTGCTGACTGGGCTGCCACCGAGTTCCGGTTCATCAAGCATTTCACCAGGGTCAAGGGTAATCCAGAGAAGGAACTGGTGCTCTATCATGAGTACCTCAATCTTTCCCCTGAAGAGGCTGAAGGCAAGGCCCCGTTCATCTACGCGCTCACGCCCAAGAGCCAACTGGAAAAATACCTGGTTTCAGAAGAGATGGTGGAGCTTGGCAGGGAGCGGCTTGATTTCTGGAATGAACTTCGGGAAATGTCCGGGGACCGGATCTCCGACGAAGTCAGAGAGAAGGTCTCAGAGGAGAAAGAGGCTGAGTTTGAAGCCAAGCTGGACGCCCTCAAGGCTGAGTATGAGGACAAGATGGAAAACCTCAGGCAGTCCTATCCCCAGGAAGTGGCCCGCAGGATGGCGGAAGCTCTCATGGGGCAGGGAGCAAACCTCTACAGCTTTGTGATCTCAGTAGCTTCAGCGCCCGCAGCCGCAGCGCCGGCTGCTAAGCCCGCTACTGCGGCAGCCCCAGCCGAAAAGGCTGAACCTGAGGCCGCCGAGGAAGAGGAAGAACCCGGAATGGCGCCGTGGATCGAAGAAGAACTCTGTACCGCATGCGGTGATTGCATGAAGGTTAATGCCAAGCTCTTTGTGTACGGTGATTCAGGCAAGGCAACAATTCCCGATCCGAAGAAGGGTTCCTTCAAGGATTTGGTGGTTGCTGCGGAGCGCTGCCCCACCGGCGCGATTCATCCAGGTGAGCCGATTAACAAGAAGGAAAAGAATCTGGACCAGCTGATTGCCAGGGCAGAGCCTTTCAATTAGTGTAATGCCTTCCGGTCCGATGGAAGCACGGGCCGGGATGATTTCTTGAAGAAGCCCCGATACTGTTTCAGTGTCGGGGCTTTTTGCGTTAGAATTGCACTCGATATGGTGCGGAGGCTCTGGGTTCTCGTAATTTTTACGCTTTCAGGGGTTCAGTCCTATTCCCAAACGGAACTCCATGAGGTAGTGACGGTCAGTGCAGATCAGGCCCCTGTGGAGTTTGAAAACCTGACCCGGACTGTTACGGTACTGGAACGGGCCCAGATTGAAAAGATCCCGGCTTCTTCAGTCAATGACCTGCTGCGGTACGTGGCCAGCGTCGAGGTGAAATCAAGAAGTCCTTTTGGGACCCAGAGTGATATTTCCATCAGGGGAGCAGGCTTCGGGAGGGTCCTGATCATGGTCAACGGGGTCAGGATGAACGACAGCCAGACCGGCCACCATAATTCCGACCTCCCGGTATCAGTCGCCGACATAGAGCGCATAGAGGTCCTGCACGGCACCAGTTCTTCAGTGCACGGGGCCGATGCCTTCGGGGGAACAATCAACATCATCACCAGGGGAGGGGATCATTCCTCCAGCGTGAGCCTTTCCGCCGGCCAGCACGGCCTGGTGGAAGGTTCCGCCGCAGTCAATCTCAAGGCCCGGGCGATCAGGCAGTCATTCAGCTTTTGGGGGAACCGCTCCTCCGGTTTCATGTTTGACAGGGACTTCCGCACCATGGGAGTAAGCTCCAGGACCTTTTTTACGGAACAGACCTCTTTCAGTTTTTCCCACGTTGACAGGGCCTTTGGAGCCAACCAGTTTTACGGGCCCTCTCCTTCAAAGGAATGGACCAACAGCACGCTGGCATCCCTTAAGCATGACACCCGGGCTTCAGGTGATCTGGACCTGTCATTCCAGTCCTTTTACCGGACCCACGGAGACCGTTTTTTGTGGGATATCCGCCGGCCGGGAATATTTGAAAACCGTCACCGGACACACGCCGTGGGAACCAGGGTATCCGCCGGACGGACCATCAGGGACGGAATGAACCTGGTTTTCGGAACTGATCTCGGCGGCGACTGGATCAGGTCCGGCAACATTGGAAACCATCACTATTTCCGGTCCGCCCTTTTTGCCCAAATGCATTACGTGACAGCCGACAATACATCCCTGGCCGCCGGGTTAAGGTGGGATCATACCAATGCTTTCGGGGGAGCCCTCAATCCGTCGGTCAGTGGAGGATGGTGGATTCATCCCGCCTTGAAATTGCGAGCCTCAGCCGGACATGCTTTTCGAATTCCCACCTTTACCGAGCAGTACTATACGGACCCCAACCACCAGGCCGGTCCAGCCCTGGACCCGGAAAAAGCCTGGGAGACCGAGGCGGGGATTGACTGGTTTCCCACCCAGGCATGGCTGTTCAGGGGCAATCTGTTTTACCGATGGGAGGACGATGTCATTGACTGGGTCCGCAATTCAGCCCAGGATAAATGGCAGAGCATGAATATCAGGGACGTGGAAGCACGGGGGATTGAAGTAAGCCTGGAAAAGCCCCTGGGAACCGGTTCCCTGGTTCAGATCCAGTATAGTTACCTCAACCTTGTTGCTGATGATTTCACCCTCCTCTCAAAATACGTCTTCGATTTCCCCCGCCATTCCATTACCGGGTTCACCGGGTTTGCCCTTCCCCTCGATTTTTCATTCTCCCAGCGGGTTGATTACAAAAAGCGGGAAGACGGCAGGAGCTACTGGTTGCTGGACGCCCGCCTGACAAAAAAATTTCCCGAATTCAGCTTCTTCGGGGAGGTTACCAATCTTCTGAATACGAGCTACCAGGAATTGTCGGGCGTTGATATGCCTGGCCGCTGGTTTCGCGGCGGCTTAACCTTCGAGATTTTTTGAGTCATCCCCAGCCCGGGGAACGATCAAGGCTATAATGGAAACAGCCCGAATCTCTAAGGTGCCGGATATCTTGCCGCCCCGGATGCGGCCGGCCGTGCAAGCGCATGTCCCGCAGCCTTTCCGATGCGGCAGGAACTCTTCCCCGGGGGAAGAGAGGGATAAGGCCGGGCTGAATGCGGAGTAATGTTACCAGGACAGGAAATATTTATGTGGACAATAGCGGATTTTTGCATAATTCCCATGGGTGTCGGAGTCAGTGTATCCAGGTATGTTGCCGCCTGTGAAAAGGTGTTCGTGGAACATGGGCTGAAACCAGAGCTTCACGCCTATGGAACCAACGTCGAAGGCGAATGGGATACGGTAATGGCTTCCCTGAAGAAATGCCATGAAATAATCCATGAAATGGGAGCTCCAAGGATCTCGACAACCGTTAAAATCGGGACCCGGAATGACCGTACCCAGACCATGCAGGAGAAGATCGACAGTGTCAGGAATAAGCTGAAGGTTTAATCCGCATATCCTGCCGGCTGACTGTTGCAGATGAGGTATCCCGCCCCAGGGATGCGGAATTCCCTGTCTGCCTGCTCGACGAAGTTCCGGGCACCCCCCCCCGGGGGGAGAATTTATGGTCGACTATCCTGTCGGCTGGTATTATACTTATCATTACGCCGTTTTTCGGCGGCAATTCAGCTACCATGGGGATTGGTTTATTCGTAGACAGCAAACAGGGGCAGGAATCCAGAATGAAGCCAGGCGTCGAAGCCTCTTCTATCCATTGGGTGCCCCCCGGGGGCGGGATATGCTGATTACCAGGTATACAGGGGTCTGAAACTGTTCCCGGATTGTGCTGGGTAATAACAACATAAACAAACGAGAAGAAGCAGAGATGAAAAATTTAACAATGATTCTGATTTTTGTATTTCTCGCGGCAGCTGCCTGTGCACCGCAGGATACGGCTCCGTGGGAGGCTCTTTTTAACGGCGAGAACCTTGAAGGCTGGACCAGGCTCAACGGGGAAGCGACTTACAAGGTGGAAGACGGAGCCATAGTCGGCACAACAGTCCTCGAAACGCCCAATACGTTTCTCTGCACCGAGGAGACCTATTCCGATTTTATTCTTGAATATGATTTCAAGCTGGATGCCGCTACCAATTCCGGGGTCCAGATCCGGAGCAGCAGCTTTCCGGAATACAACAACGGCCGGGTCCATGGATATCAGATAGAAATTGATCCTTCTGAACGGGCCTGGACCGGGGGGATCTACGATGAAGCCCGGCGGGGCTGGCTCTATCCCTTGGAGGACATGCCTGAAGCCCAGGCTGCCTATCGCCACCTGGAGTGGAACAAGGTGCGGGTAGAGGCCATTGGCGATACGTTCAAGGTTTGGGTTAATGATATTCCCACTGCTCATCTGATTGACGACATGACCAAAGAGGGGTTCATAGGCCTGCAGGTTCACGGCATCGGGGACAACACGGATAATGAAGGGATAAATATTTTTTGGAAGAATATCCGCATCATAACTGACCAGCCGGAACTCTACGCCAGGGAAATGGAACTTGAGCCCCTGGACAATTACAACAAGCTCACCTTCAGCGAAGAAGACTGGGGGTGGAAGCTTCTATGGGACGGCCGTACCACGGAGGGCTGGAGAGGCGCCAAGCTGGAGGGTTTTCCCGAAGAGGGCTGGGAAATCAGCAATGGTGAGCTGACGGTACTTGCTTCAGGAGGGGAGGAGTCCCGCAATGGGGGAGACATCGTTACGGTTGATACCTATGGGGAATTCGAACTCCTTGTTGATTTCAGGATAACCCCAGGTGCGAACAGCGGGATAAAGTATTACGTAGACACTGAATTGAATCGGGAGCAAGGTTCAGCCATCGGCCTGGAATACCAGATCCTTGATGATGAGCTGCACCCTGACGCCAAGCTGGGCAATCATGAAGGCAGCCGTACCCTGGGTTCCCTTTACGACCTGATCAAAGCCGAGAACAAGTATCCGAATCCCATTGGAGAATGGAATCACGCAAGGATAGTTTCAAAGGGAAACCATGTGGAGCACTGGCTGAACGGGCGCAGGATTCTGGAATATGAGCGGAATACGCCGGAATTCAAGCAGCTGGTCCAGGAGAGCAAGTATAAGATTTGGCCCGGCTTCGGCGAATGGGAAGAGGGCTATATACTCCTTCAGGATCATGGGGACCGGGTTTCTTTCCGCAACATCAAGATTAAAGCAGAGTAAATGGGGGATATTGTCATGGCGACTATGAAAAGGCGAAGTTTCATCAAAACCACATCACTGGGGGCGGCCGGGGCGGCCGTGGTCTCTTCAGCTGCGTTTACCGGGGTTCTCGGGGCAAATGACACCATCAACCTCGCAGTTATCGGGACTAAAGGCCGGGGCAAGGCACTGACAAAAGCGGCCGGACTCTGCGAAAAGGCCCGGGTAAGCCATGTCTGTGATGTAGATTCCGAAATTCTGGGAGAGCACCTGGAATACTGTGAAAATGAACTGGGATACAGGCCTGAAACGGAAACGGATTTCAGGAAGCTGCTGGAGAACAAGGATGTTGACGCCATAGCGGTGGCAACTCCTGAACATTGGCACGCACCCATGGCAATCATGGGGATGCAAGCCGGCAAGCATGTCTATGTTGAAAAGCCCTGCAGCCACAATCCCCGGGAAAATGAACTTCTGGTTGAGGCCAAAAAAAAATATGGCAAGGTATGCCAGATGGGAAACCAGCAGAGGTCTTCCATAACATCGGCCATGGCGATGAAAGAGATCGGCGAGGGTATCATCGGGGACGTCTACATGGGGAAAGCCTGGTATTCCAATACCCGCGGTTCAATTGGAACAGGCAAAGTCACCCCGGTTCCCCCTCATCTTGACTGGGATCTGTGGCAGGGTCCCGCCCCGCGCGAAGACTACCGCGATAATGTCCATCCTTACAACTGGCACTGGTTCAGGACCTGGGGAACCGGAGAAATCCACAATAACGGCACTCACGAAATAGATATCTGCCGTTGGGCTCTGGGCGTGGATTTCCCCGTCAGGGTCGTGTCAGCCGGCGGCCGCCTCCATTTTACTGATGACGACTGGGAATTCTTCGACACCCAGCTGGCAAGTTTTGAGTTCGCAGGCGGAAAATTGATCACCTGGGAAGGGAGAAGCTGCAACGGGCTGGACCATTACGGTAAAAGCCGGGGCTGCACGATTCACGGGACCAGGGGATCAATACTGCTGGACCGCGGCAACTATGTGCTTTATGATCTGGACGATAATGTTCTCAAACACCTGGAAGAGAAGGATCCAGGCACTTCAGGATCAACCGCTGATACAACTGGATGGGATTCCCTGACAGTGGGGCATATGCGGAATTTTTTCAATGCCATAGTCGTCCAGGAAGAGCTGAATGCCCCGATTGAGGACGGTTCAATCAGCACGATGCTTTGCCACCTGGGCAACATATCCCAGGATCTCCGGAGAAGCCTGGAAGTTGATCCTTCCAATGGGCATGTCCTCAATGACAGGGAAGCAATGAGCCACTGGGCCAGGACCTACGAAAAGGGTTGGGAACCAAAGGTGTAATTCGTACTTGCCTCCCTCCGCCTGACGGAGGGGGGCTTTTTTTTTATCCTGAAAATCCGCCTGCCTTTTTACGGTCCGGCTTTCCCGGAGGAGACGACATCCCCGGCTGCAATGATCACCTCACCTCCGTCGGGAAGTTCAATAATCAGGGAGCCGTTTTTTTCAAAACCTGCGGCCCTGCCTTCCACCTCCCCGTCAGGGAGAAGGACTTTTATCAGTTCGCCAAGAAACAGGCTCCTTTGTTCATAGGCTTCAATTATTGAGGGAAATCCCTGGCCGACGAATTCATCATACCCATTGAAGAACCTGTTTAGAAGCCTGCCGAGAAATTGGTTCCTGTTGACCGGCCGTCCAGTCAGGAGATTCAGGGCGGAAGCAGGCTGATTGATGTTCATCAGGTCTTTTTCGGATAAATTCAGGTTTATGCCGGTCCCTAAAATAAAGCTTTCCATCCGGCTCCCATTGAAGAAGGCCTGTCCCAGAATCCCGGCGATTTTTTTCCTTTCCACCAGGATATCGTTCGGCCATTTAAGGCTGGCGCACACCTGGTACGATTCGAGTAGTTCGCAGATGCAGAGGGCCATGTATTGAGAGATGTTGGCCGGTGTAATGCCGAAAATCCAGGAATCCCGGGGTTTGAGGATGATGCTGGCGTAGACATTTTCCGGGACGTCTGAAATCCAGTTTCTGTTCAGCCGGCCCCGCCCCCTGGTCTGGATTCCGGCGGCAATTACCTGGCGGTCCGCCAGGAACCTGAGGTTACGGAGAGCATATTCATTGGTTGAATCTACCTCCGGCAGATAGAGAAGGGTATATTCGGACATGATCAGGATGTCTTGATAATGCAGAGGACACTGCCCTTGTCCAGGCTTTTCCCCGGTTTCACCAGCATTTTTGTAATTTCACCATCCGAAGGTGAATAGATACTGTTATTCATTTTCATGGCTTCAATGACGGCAACCACCTCGCCGGCCTTGACCTTGTCCTTGACCTTTTTCTCGTACCTGAGGAGGATTCCCGGCAGGGGAGCCCTGACAGCGGCTTCCCCTTTACGGGTTTGCGCATAGGTCGGATCAGCCGTATCAATCCTGAAACTGTCGGTCCTGGTATGCAGGGCGCTGTTGCGATGCCGCGGATCGGGAAACAGCTTTCCAGGGCCCGACAGGGCCGGCAGATTCGGATCATTAACCTCGACCTTGAAGTATTCCTCGTCAACATAGACATCAAAGGCGCGGATATTCTTTGGTTTGGCAGGAATAGAGTCGGGATAACTCTGCTTTTTCTTTTGGGAATCCTCGGGCTTCTTTTTTCGAATGTTCTCGACAGCTTCCCCTTTCAGAAAAATGACGCCTTTTTCCTTGCAGGTGGCTGCAATAAAGATATTTTCAGGGGTTATCGGCAATCCGTTTTCCTGGAGCAGGGTCTCGGCTGCGGCCACTCCCTTGGCGGGGTTTTCATCATTCATGACCCTGGGGCTCCTGCTTGTAGGCTCCAGCCCCAACTGTTTTTCGGCAAGGGCGACTATTTCCGGGTCAGGGGGCACCGGGGTCCTGCCGAAATATCCGAGCACCATTTTTCCGTACCCCTCGGCTATCTTTTCCCAGGGGCCTGCCATGGTGTTGTTGAAAGCCTGCTGAAAGTAGAACTGCGAGACCGGCGTTACCGAGGTTCCAAATCCCCCCCGCTTGACTACTTCAGCCATGTTTTCAATAACCTCGGGGTACCTGTCGAGAATTCCATTGTCGCGCATCATCTGGGTATTGGCGGTCAGGGCACCTCCCGGCATCGGAGAATCAAAAATCAGGGGCTCTACCCTGGACGCTTCAGGGAGATCCTGATATTCACTCATGGCCTCCTTGAAAACTTTTTCAGCCTTGACCAGTTTCTGGATATCGAGCTCGAGATCGTAATCCGAACCCTCGAGCGCGTGCCACATTACGATGATGTCCATCTGTCCGGTGCCGCCTGAACAGGGCGCCATTGAACAGTCGATGCCGGTAGCCCCTGCCTCCAGGGCTGCCATGGTGGTAGTAATGCTTATTCCGGCGGTCTCATGGGTGTGAAAACGAATCGGGATGCGGCCCGGAATTCGGGCACGGGCCTTCTTGATTGTCTCGTAGACCGTCCTGGGGGATGTTGTGCCGGAGGCATCCTTGAAGCAGAGAGAATCAAAGGGGATTTCAGCATCAATGATATGTTGAAGCACCCCAAGGTAGAACCCCGGATCGTGAGACCCGCTGAGGCCCCTGGGCAGGCCCATCATTGAAATGCAGATCTCATGCCGTAACCCTGCATCGACAATACACCTGCCGCTGTAATCCAGGTTGTCGACATCATTCAAAGCATCAAAATTCCTGATGGTGGTCATCCCATGCTTTTTGAACAGCTGGGCATGGAGCTTGATTATGTCGCTGCTTTGAGAATCCAGGCCGACGACATTGACACCCCTTGCCAGGGTTTGCAGGTTCGCTTCGGGACCGACGGCTTCCCGGAAGGAATCCATCATGTCAAAGGCATTTTCATTGCAGTAAAAGAAGAGGGACTGGAACCTGGCCCCTCCGCCTGCTTCGAAGTGGGTGATCCCGGCCTCCAGGGCAGCCGGCAGAGCAGGAAGGAAGTCCCTGGTTAAAACCCTTGCCCCGTATACTGACTGAAAACCGTCCCGGAAGGCGGTCAGCATGACATCGATTTTTTTCTTTTTCTTCCTAAAAAAAACCATTTCCTGAACTAGCTCCTTGCTTTCCTGTTATCCCGGCCTCCAGCCGTCCCCTTTTCGGCGCGTCTGCACAGTAGCCTGGCCCTGGAGTCGAATGATTTCCGGACTCTCCGTGAAGATGGGTCTCCGGCCCGAATGCCCTGCGGGGCAGAACGCAATCCGGCCGGGGCACTGAAATGCCTTCCCTGGAGAAGCCTCTGCTGTCCGGCCGAGAGATTTCTGCCGTTCAGGGCCCATGGTCCGGCTCCCGCACCGGGGATGCGGTCCCGGCCGGCCTCTTTCAACCCATGCTGCTCCTCGAGGAGGTAGTAAAGAACACCGGTAAGCGCGGCTGTTTTTTGACTGCTCAAAGGGGATCCTTGTCTATAAGGGAATATTTCCGTGTTTTTTGGGTGGCAGCGTATCGCTCTTGCCCTTCATCAATTCAAGGGCCGCAATCAGCTTTACCCTGGTTTCCGATGGCTTGATGACTGCATCTATATACCCCCTTTTGGCAGCGATATAAGGATTGCAGAGGAGGTCGTGGTATTCCTGGATTTTTTGCTTGCGCAAAGCTTCAGGTTTACGGGATTCGCCCATCTCCCTTCGGTGAATGATATCTACGGCCCCTTCCGCTCCGATTACCGCCACCTCCGCCGTGGGCCAGGCATAGACCATGTCTGCGCCAAGATGCCGGGAACACATGGCGATGTAGGCCCCGCCGTAGCTTTTCCTGGTAATCACGGTCAGCTTGGGAACGGTCGCCTCGGCGTAGCTCCAGAGCAGTTTTGCCCCATGCCGGATTATGCCTCCCCATTCCTGGTCCGCCCCGGGAAGATATCCGGGCACATCCACAAGGGTCAGCAGGGGGATATTGAATGCATCGCAGGTCCTGACGAACCGGCTTGCCTTGTCGGAGGCATTTATGTCCAGGCATCCTGCCAGGTACTGGGGCTGGCTGGCAATGATCCCGACAGGCCTTCCGTTCAGGCGGGCCAGGACGGTGATGATGTTTTCCGCGTAAAATTGGTGAGGCTCAAAAAAGGCTCCGTGATCAACAATGCTGTGGATGACATCCTTC